>CAMWIR010000007.1 GCA_947174365.1 uncultured Ruminococcus sp.
AGTTAATATGGTGCCCGAGGTGTTCAACAAGGTGGCGGGGCTGTTTAAGAAAAAGGATGAGAAGTCCGAGGATGCTGCTGCCGGCGGAGACACGGACGATATTGAGATACCTGCGGATATGTTTATCGGAGATGACAAGTAAATTGCCGACAAGGACGGTGCGCTTGTAAGTTTGCTTGGTGTGTTCGGACAGGGCGGCAGAGTCGGTTTACGGCAACCTGGAGGTATCGGAAATGTCGGTAAGCTACAAAAACACGGTCACGGCGGAAAGTGCAAATCTTATACGGGCGGCCGTCGGATTCAGAAAAATTCACCCCGAACAGCTGAGGGCAAGTCTTGACGGAAGTGCCTTTATCACTGCGGCATACGACGGGGACATGGCTGTGGGCATGGCGCGTTTGATATGGGACGGCGGTTCTGTGGCTTTGATACACGACATTATTGTTATGCCCGAATATCGGGGGCAGGGCATTGAAGCCGAAATGACAGGGCAAATTTTCGAGTTTCTGCGCTCTAAGCTAAAGCCCGGCTTTGGGATTCAGGTGGATATAAGGGCATGGGGTGACTGTGCGGAATTATATGAAGGACTTGGGTTCCTGGTTTCGACACCCGAGAGGCGGGGTGTGCCTATGCATATTTGCCTGACAGATCAAATTGAACTGACGGATAATATGTTCGGGCAATGAGACAAAGAAACATTTTTTGAGAATGTGTTATTTTTGTGGTGCTTTATGCAAATAAGGCTTTGAGCTTATCTTTGACCGTGTCAATGATAAGTCGGAGCGGGTTTTGCTTTGGGGGGAGTGCGCTTGATATGGGGATATCCTCTGCGGCAACCATAGGAATAGCAGCTATGGGAGTTTCGCCGTCATAGAGAGTTAATGTGCCGAGGGTCTCGCCCGATTTTACGGGGGCGAAAAGCATGGGCGAGGCGGCTATTTTCCATGTGATATTTCTGTTGCAGTTTGCAATATCGGTGTATTCGGGGGGATATTCGGGGACGAGGGTGACGGTATCGGAAATGCCCCCTGCGACGTTTGGAGTGTAGGTGAAGCCCCCTGCGAGGGGTTTGCGGCTTGTTAAGGAAAAGCCGTAGTCAAGCAGGAGGGTATGGTCGTTCCAGTCGTTGGGGGCGTTCAGGGTAACGCAGACAAGGCGCACGCCGTCACGTTCTGCGGCGCTGACAAGGCATCTGCCTGCTTCGTCGGTAAAGCCTGTTTTTACGCCGATACAGTCGGGGTACATTTTCAGCAGCTTATTGGTATTTGCGAGGGTGCGGTTATATGGCGGGTTGCCGAAGTCGAGGGAGATGGACGGCTCTCGGCAGATAGCGGCAAAATCGGGGTTTTGCAGGGCTTTGGAGGCAAGGAGAGCCATATCATATGCAGTGGAATAGTGGTCGTTATGGTGAAGCCCCGAGGGGGTAACGAAATGGGTGTTTGACAGTCCCATTTGGGCTGCACGTGCATTCATAAGGTCGGCGAATTTTTCCATGGTGCCCGAAATTTTTACGGCGGCGCAGTTGGCGGCATCGTTGCCCGAGGGCAGGAGCATTCCGATACAAAGATCTCGCTTGGTGACGATATCTCCTTGGACAAGCCCCATGGACGAGCCTTCGGTAAGGACGGCGGTGCTGTCAACGGTGAATTCGGTATCAAGGTCGCCGCTTTCGAGGGTGATGAGGGTGGTCATTATTTTGGTGGTGCTTGCCATGGGACGGCGTGTGTTTTCCTGCTTGCCCCAGAGGACACGTCCGCTGTCGGCTTCTATTACCACTGCGCTGAGGGCGGATACGTCGGCGGGGGCGGCTATGGCTGCGATTGCTTCGTTTGCCTGAAATGCTGTTGCCGTTTCGGTTTGTGAGGGGGATATTTTCTCTCCCTTTTCGGAAAATTCATCTTCGGCATATGCGCTGCATGGCAGGGCACAAGCAAGAGATACTGCCATGAGCAGTGAGGTTATTTTTTGGAGCGTTTTTTTTATTTGCGTTTTTAAGGGCATTTTCAAATACATTACCTCCCGTGTTGGTATGGGATAATATATGCTTTTTTGAGGGGGATTAGAAGTGTTGGGGGGATTTTATAGGGAATTTAAGGTGAAAAATATTTTATTTTTGGGTGCTTTTGGGGGAGAATTTTTTTGAGTTTTTAAGCAAAATCTCATATGATTTTTAACTGAAAAATAATGATTTTGTGCTTGAGGTTTTGAGTGAAAATTTGTTGATCTTATATTATTTGGCTCTAAGGTAATATCATGAAAAAATTTGACAAAAAAGAATAACGGTAAAATTTAAGGAGCTTTTCGGCATGAAAAAGAAATTGAACGAAAAATTGATCGATGAAAAGGCTGCTGATGTCGTTAAATATATTTCCAAAGAAGATTGCAGCGGCGAATCAAAGGACTTGAACACGCCCTACAGAAAATGGGATATACTCGCAAATGAGCAAAGAATGTTTTACGATCATTTGGCACGTTCGGATAAATACGCCGAATTTATAAAGGCAAAGGAAAACTGCGCTTATGTAAAATATGCCACTTTTTTTCGGGGGTTGGGCGTCGTATCGCCTAGTAAATTTACAAAGCACATTATCGGCGGATACAAAAGGGGACGGATAATTAAAAATAATGCCGATAAAAAATTTGTAAACAAAATATATTACGATCGTAATAATATGCCCGTTTGCATTGAATGCTTCTGCGGCTTTGATAAGAATGATCCCGGGGTCAAGATCCCGGTACATGAAACTTTTTTTACCGAGTATAACGGGTGTAGGTGGACGGTGAGTTATTTTACTGAAAGCAAGAAGATATTTAAGGACTTTGATTGCTATAAGATCGCAGAGAAGGACGGGCGTTTGCTGGGACTGTATGAGCTTGAATGCTCGGGAGAAACAGCTATAATTTCATCGGAGGAATACGATTATTCGGATATTGATGATAAGGTAATATGGTGTACCTACAGCAATTATGTTGAGGGGCTTTCCGGCTCGTCAAAAGATATTCCTCCCGGGTTTAAGCATTCGCCTATGGAAGAATGGAAATTTAAAATTTATCTTAATGAAAAGGGGAAATTTGCCAAATATGAAATGTACAAAAATATTGAGGGATGTTTTAAATTTGTGCATGAAAAGATGTTGATAAAATCGTAAATCAGGGGTGGGATTTTGGGGTAATGTAGTTGATTTTTATATAATATTCAACGAAAAATCATATGTTAAAAAAACAAATTATATTATCATAAAAAACGGCAGTGAAATTTGATTACGGTGCATAAAAATGCTTCGGAAAATTCCTGCTCATGAAAGTTGAGGAAATTAAAATTATGGAGAAAATCAGATTGCAGAAAATTCTTTCGGAAAGCGGCTACTGCTCACGCAGAAAGGCCGAGGAGCTTATAAGCAAAGGGCTTGTGAGGGTCAACGGTCATGTTGCGGGGTTGGGCGACAAGGCTAATGACAAGGACGTTATCATGGTGGAGGGCGAGCGGCTGCGGTACAGCAAAAAGCGGCGGAAAATTTACATTATGCTCAACAAGCCCCGCGGGTATGTTACGACTATGTCGGACGAGCTGGACAGGCGTTGTGTGACGGAGCTGCTGACGGGCGTTGATGAGAGGGTTTACCCTATAGGGCGGCTTGACCGCAATTCGGAGGGTCTGCTGCTGTTTACAAATGACGGGAAATTTGCCAATGATATTATGCACCCGAGCCGCCATGTGAGCAAAACTTACAGGGTTACCGTGCGGCAGACAGTGAGTGACGATCAGGTGGTACGTTTGACGGAGGGTGTGCTGCTGGACGGGAAGATGACGCTGCCTGCGACGGTCTCCATTGAGGCGGACGAGCCCGGGCGGAGCGTTATGCGGATAACGATAAGAGAGGGGAGAAACAGGCAGATACGCCGTATGTGCGAGGCTGTGGGGCTGGAGGTTGCGAGGCTGAGAAGGACTTCCATAGGGCCTGTGAAGCTGGGTATGCTAAAGCCCGGTGCCTGGCGTGAGCTTACTGCCGAGGAGGTAAGGGCGCTGCGGAATGCGGCGGGGGAAAGCAGGTGAAAACATGACAGGGAAGCTGTTTATTAAGGCGGTATTAAAATTTGCGGCGGGGGTCGTTTTAATGGGGACGCTGATATTTTTACCGGCGGGGACGTTGGATTTTTTCGGTGGGCGGCTGCTTATGGGGATACTGTTTATTCCGATGTTTGTGGCGGGGATAGTTCTGATGTTCAAAAGTCCCGTGCTGTTGGAAAAGCGGCTTAATGCCAAAGAAGAACAGGCGGAGCAGGCTCTTGTGATAAAGCTTAGCGGGGTTATGTTTGCCGTGGGGTTTATTCTGGCGGGGCTTGATTTTCGCTTTGGGTGGACGGCTTTTCCGGAGTTTGTAACATGGGTGGGGGCTGCGCTTTTTTTGCTTGCTTACATTATTTATGCGGAAGTTTTGCGGGAGAATGCTTATCTTTCACGCACGGTTGAGGTTCAGGAAGATCAGAAGGTCATTGACACGGGGTTGTACGGGATAGTTCGTCACCCTATGTATGGGGCAACGGTTATTTTGTTCCTTTCAATGCCGCTGGTTTTGGGTTCGCTGCCGTCTTTTGTGATATTTCTTGCGTATCCGTTTATTATTGCTAAAAGGATAGGAAATGAGGAAGAGGTTCTGGAAAAGGGACTGGCGGGATATGCAGAGTATAAGGAAAAAGTCAGGTACAGGCTGATCCCGTTTATATGGTGAAAAAGGCTGCAAAAGGGAAAGTAATATTGACGAGCTTGATTTTAAGAAGTATATGTGGGATCAATTTTTTAAAGTCCGACCGCTGCATATGGTCTGTGCAGCGGTTTTGTTTTTGAAAAAATATTGTGTATAATTTGTTTGTCAAATGTTAAATTTTACGTTTTTGGAAAAAAGCTATTGACATTTATTTATCAGATGATTATAATTAAAACAGATGTTGCAAAACATATGATTTAAATAAAAGCAGAGAAAAGCAGGCAATAAAAATTTCTTGCTTCTTGCCTCTTTATCTCCTGCCTCTTGTAAGGTGATGTGAAAATGCCTCCTAAGGCTAAGTTTACTAAGGATGAGATTATTGAGGCTGCGCTGGCGATCGTTCGTGAAGAGGGCTTCGGGGCGCTTACGGCAAGGGCTTTGGGCGAAAGGCTGGGCAGCTCGGCAAGACCTATTTTTACGGTGTTCAAAAGTATGGACGAGGTTTGCGAGGCTGTTATCGAGGCGGCTAAGGCTTTATACAAGGAATATGTTTTGCGGGGGCTGGAGAACACGCCTGCTTTTAAGGGTGTGGGCACGCAGTACATTCTTTTTTCGATAAATGAACCGAAGCTTTTTCAGCTTTTATTTATGAAAGAGCACAGTGTTGTTCCGAGGCTGGGGACGGTGCTTCCCGAAATTGACGACAACTATGATGCGATACTTTTATCGGTAAAGGACGGGTATGGGTTATCCCTTGAAAAGGCTGAAAGACTGTACCGTCATCTTTGGATATACACTCACGGGATTGCTGCTTTATGTGCGACAAAAATGTGCTGCTTTAGCGGGGAGGAGATCAGCGGTATGATGACGGAGGTTTTTGTCGGCTTGCTGAAAAATATAAAGAGTGAAGCGGATGAAAATTAAAGTGAAGAATAATGATATGAAGCAAGGGAAAACAAGCTGTTTGGATTTTTTATGGTATGCGTTATATGCTTTTGCGGGACTGGGGGCTGAGCTTGTTCTTGTGGGGGCGGTCGAGCCTGTACTGTTCGGAGGGGTGAGAGCAAATGATTACAGCACGGTGCAGAAAATCATTCATCTGATAATAACCATTTTATGCTGGGGTGGCATAGCGTGGGTATTGATAAAGGGAGCCAAAAATAAGCTGGGGTTTGATGTGGTTGGCTGCTATGAGGTCAAAAGGGTAAATGTTATTTTAAGTATGGCGGCTGTTATTGTGTGTATCATACTGAATTTTTTTGACTGGAAAACCCTGAAAATAATCGGGGAATTTCAAAGCAAAGAACCGGTCGTTTTTATATTTCAATATATCTACTACTTTTTTGAAGTTGGCTTAGTTTTTCTGATCGTTGCTTTCGGGCAGAAATTTGCGGAAGAACTTCTGAAGAAGAAAAGCAGGATACCTTTCGGCGGCATGGTTTTATGCTGCACATGGGGAACTGTTCATATTCTGACAAAGGGCAGTATTTACACGGGGCTTGGCGTGATGATGTTTGCGCTGATATACGGCGTTATATACATTTTGCTTGAACGGAATGCACGGCTTTCGTATATAGCTATGCTTTTGGCGTTTATAATTTAAAGGAGGCAATAATAATGATCGAGGCAAGGGAAATTACAAAATTTTACGGGCAGGGTGAGAGCCGTTTTCAAGTGCTGAAAAATATCAGTCTTACAATTGAGGACGGCAGCTTTACGGTTATTTTAGGCACATCGGGTTCGGGAAAATCGACGCTTCTGAACACTATCTCCGCACTGGAGAGACCCGACGGGGGAAACATTTTTTACGACGGGGAGGACATTACGGCGCTTTCGGACAGTGAGCTGACGAGGCTGCGGAGGGACAGGATAGGGTTTATTTTTCAGCAGTATTATCTGCTGCCGAATATGAACGTTATGCAGAATGTTAAAATGGGGGCTGACCTTGTGAAGCCTGCGGGGAACAAGGATTACAGGGAAATTATCGAGGCTGTGGGGCTGGGTGAAAAGCTGAAAAAATATCCGGGTGAGCTATCGGGAGGCGAGCAGCAGAGAGTTTCGGTGGCGAGGGCGCTGGCGAAAAAGCCGAAAATTTTATTTTTAGATGAGCCTACGGGTGCGCTGGACGAGGAAACGGGGCGGCAGGTTCTTGACTACATATGCGCTTTGCAGAATGAGTATGATTTCACTGTTGTTATGGTCACTCACAATCAGAACATTGCGGAAATGGCGGACACGGTCATTAAAATGAACAGCGGGAAAATTTCGGAAATTTATACGAATGATACCCGCAAAAATGCTTACGAGATAGGGTGGTGACAATATGCTTATAGGGATAAGGGATATGGCAAAGCTTTTTGCAATAAGCGTTGTTTGCTGCTGTGCGGTTTTTGTATGCGCGCTGTTTATGAATTACAACATTGACATCGGGGCGGTTAAGGACGAGATAACAACTCCCATGGGAATGGTAATATATGATGCTGTTGTGGCGACGGGAAAGGTCGTGGTCGGCGTTTCGGGAGGGTGTCTTGCTGCTACGACGGTGGTTCTGCTTATTTTTTATGTAAAAAATTATATTGACAGTCATGGGAAAGAGCTGGGGATTTTAAAGGCGCTGGGGTATTCGGATATGCGTGTGGCGGGGCATTTCTGGGTGTTCGGTATCAGCGTTTTTATCGGCACGGGGGTAGGTTATGCCGGCGCTATGGGATATATGCCGAATTTTTACGAAGCACAGAACGGTGAGGGACTTTTCCCGGACATTGATCCCGAATTTCATTTGGGGCTTGCGTTTTGTATGATAGTTCTGCCGACGGTTTTCTTTATGCTGTTATCAGTTTTTTATGCGTTTTTCAAGCTGAAAAGTCCTGTGCTCGGTTTGCTTAAAGAATCCCGGAATGTTAAGATAAAGAAAGGCAAGTTTGATGATAAGGATCTGCCGTTTTTATCGGATCTTAAAAGGAATACTTTAAAAAGCAGAAAAAGTCTTGTGTTTTTTGTGGGATTTTCGGCGTTCTGCTTTTCGGCAATGACGCAGATGTCCATGTCTATGAATGAGCTTGCAAGCGATACTTTTTCATGGATGATAATTTCCATAGGGCTTATTTTAGCGTTTATGACGCTGCTCATGTCCCTTACGAGCGTTGTAAAGGGGAACGGGAAAACTATTGCTATGATGAAGGTTTTCGGTTATTCTCGGAGGGAATGCAGCGGTTCGGTTCTTGACGGCTACCGTCCCGTTACATACATCGGATTTATTATCGGGACGGCGTATCAGTATTTTCTGCTAAAGATAATGGTTGACATTGTTTTTGCGGATTATGAGGATATGCCCGATTACAGCTTTGATTTTAAGGCTTTGGCGATTTCTCTGGTGACATTTATTGCGGCGTATGAAATTATTCTGTACATATTCGGGAGGAAGCTGGACAGACAGTCGGTCAAAAGTATTATGCTTGAATAAATTTTTTTCGGGAGATCTGCGTGTGGCGGTCTCCCGAAAATTTTTTGCAATAAGGCTTGCAATATTGAGGAAAATATTGTATAATAAAAATACAGTTTGATTTTATGCTCGGAAAGGATTGATATTAAAATGTCTGAAATAAGAAATGCGGAGCTTTGGGAAAGCGGTGCAAGGAAAATTCAGTGGGTAAAGCAGAATATGCCTTTGCTCAGAAGCGTTGAGGAGGAATTTGCAAGGGAGAAGCCTTTTGCGGGGCTTAAAGTGGCGCTGTCGGTGCATCTGGAGGCTAAGACTGCTTATCTTTGCAAGGTGCTGGCGGCGGGGGGCGCCGATATGTATATCACGGGGTCAAATCCCCTGTCCACTCAGGATGATGTGGCGGCGGCGCTGGTGCATGAGGGGCTTAGTGTGTTTGCCTGGTACAATGCGACGGATGAGGAATATCACAGGCATATCAGCCGTGTAATTGAAGTAGGTCCGAATATTATCATTGACGACGGCGGCGATCTGGTTCATCTTATCCACACGGAATACCCCGAACTTATTGACAATGTTATCGGCGGCTGCGAGGAGACCACAACGGGGATAATCAGGCTTATTGCAATGAACCGTGCAAAGGAGCTGAAATTCCCTATGGTGCTGGTGAACAATGCCGACTGCAAGCACCTTTTCGACAACCGCTACGGCACGGGGCAGTCGGTTTGGGACGGCATTAACCGCACTACAAACCTTATAGTTGCGGGGAAAAATGTTGTGGTTGCGGGCTACGGCTGGTGCGGCAAGGGTGTTGCAATGAGGGCGAAGGGCCTGGGCGCTTCGGTCATTGTTACGGAGATAGACCCCATTAAGGCAATGGAGGCGGTAATGGACGGCTTTAAGGTAATGAAGATGGAAGAGGCTGCAAAGCTTGGGAATTTCTTTGTTACGGTGACGGGCTGCGAGGGGGTCATTACCGAAAAGGACTTTATGAACATGAAGGACGGGGCTATCTGCTGCAATGCGGGACATTTTGACTGCGAGGTGGATGTGGCCTGGCTGCGGGGTAACTGCGTAAAGTCGTGGGAGGCAAGGAACAACATAATGGGGTATGAACTGAAAAATGGGCGTAGCGTTTATGTGATCGCTGAGGGACGTCTTGTGAACCTTGCTGCTGGGGACGGTCACCCTGCGGAGATAATGGATATGTCCTTTGCGGTGCAGGCTATGAGTGCGCTGTATCTTGTTAAAAACAAGGGCAGCTTTACGGATATGGTCATTGATGTTCCGAGGGAGGTCGACCTGGAAATTGCCCGCAGGAAGCTGGGCGCTTGGG
Source organism: uncultured Ruminococcus sp. (assembly GCA_947174365.1). Lineage (GTDB taxonomy): Bacteria > Bacillota > Clostridia > Oscillospirales > Ruminococcaceae > Huintestinicola. Next base: position 9,482 of record CAMWIR010000007.1, read on the forward strand.
GCATTGAGATAGACAGGCTGACGAGGGAACAGGAGGAGTATCTTAGCAAGGGGCTGTAAAATTATTAGTAAATAAAGTGCAAAGGGCGAGGAATTTTGGGGATGCTTAGTGCCGTGAAATTTCTTGCCTCTTGATAATTAAGTGATTTCCACTCCTGCCTTGAAGTTGTAGACGGGTTTGATAATATCGGAAATATCCGCAGTATCGCCGATATTCCCTGCAATGTCGTCAATGCTCTTGTATGCCATGGGGCATTCGTCAAGAGTGCCCTTGCCGATAGACGTGGAATAAATTCCCTCCATTTCCTTTTTAAAGCGGCTTACTGTAAAGCTTTCCTTTGCTTCACGGCGGCTCATGAGCCGTCCTGCTCCGTGAGGGGCGGAGCAGTTCCAGTCGGGATTGCCCTTTCCTATGCAGATAAGGCTGCCGTCACGCATATTTATGGGAATTATCAGCTGCTCCCCTGCCTGCGCCGAGACCGCTCCCTTGCGCAGAATCATATTGTCCGTGTCAATATAGTTATGAATGGTGGTAAACTGTTCCTCTACCGTTAATTTCAGTCCACGGACTATTTCGTCCATCATAGCCTTGCGGTTTAAAGCAGCGTATTGTTGGACTATTTTCATATCGTGGATATAATCGTCAAAGAGCTTGCCGTTTACATATGCGAGGTGCTTTGGCACGCTGACACGCTTGGTGCTTTCCAGCTTTTTCAGCTCTCTGCGTATTTCCTTGTCACGTCCCTGGGCTTTAAGGCTTGCAATAAGGCTGTTTACTTCGTCCTTTCCCGCACTGCAGAGCTGCTCATATCCCTTTTGCTGATAGTATTTCGCTACCTCCAGCCCCAGGTGACGCGAACCGCTGTGAATGACGATATACAGCCCTTTTTCGCCCCTGTCCGCTTCAATGAAATGGTTGCCGCCGCCCAGCGTTCCGAGGGAGCGTTCTGCCTTGCGCAGATCGATCTTATCGGCGCAGCGCAGAGAGCATATGTCAATATTTTGGGCGAATTTGTGGGGCTTTTCCCGAACGGCAAAGCCCGAGGGGATCTTGTTGTAGATGAGCTTGTCAAGCTGCATAAGCTCGATATTTCTCTCCTTTATCCTTACCGTTTCCATGCCGCAGCCGATGTCAACGCCCACTAAATTAGGCACTATTTTATCGGTGATAGTCATGGTGGTGCCGATAACGCAGCCCATTCCTGCATGAACGTCGGGCATCATTCTGATCTTTTCACCGATAGTGAATTCCTGGCTGCAAAGCTCGATTATCTGAGAGATCGAAGCCTCGTCGATAATGTCTGTGAACACCTTTGCGGTGTTGTACTTTCCGTTAAGTTCTATCATAAATTATCCTTTCTCCAAATAAAAAAAGCGCCCCCGACTATCGGGAGCGCGTGTAAAAGCTTATATATTTCCAAATGCAGACAAAGCCTGTAGAGCCTGCTGCAAATATCCGTCAGAAGGCACTCTGCGGCGGAAATACATCTCCGAAAAGTCTGTTTTTAAATATTCCGTTTTTGCACACGTATATTCGTTTTATCATGGTCATCTTTTCCGCCTCCTTTATAATTTCAGTTAAAAGCTTATTAGTGCTTGCAAGCCACCTTTGCTTAATGGTTATTATTGCATATCTTGATTTTTTTGTCAAGGGGTTTGGGGAATGTTTGCATTTTGTTAAATGAATGTTTACATTTTGCATCTGCCGCATAAAAATGAGAAACGCCTTTTAATGCAACGGTTTGTCCGGTTTGCGGCGGCAATAAATTTTTTAATTTATCTATTGACTCTTCCGTTGGGGAATAGTGTATAATATACTTATAATTGAAAGGAAGAGGTAATTTGAATAATTTAGTAAGCTGATGTTTTTCCGTATGAAATTATTGAACATCCGGGCGGACTGTATGCGGCTGCGGTAAGTATAGACGGTGACGACGAAAGCGGTGATAAGGTAATGAAAATAATAAAAAAATGGACAGAAAAAACAAATTTTGTTATTGACGGTAGCCGTACAACATCGGTACACATGATATATGCGGATTATGAGATAAGAAAAGGTCTCGGCTATCATCAAATGAATTTTTATGCGCCCATAAAACTAAAAAAAGATATATAAAAGGAATGAAAATAAACATGAAATATTGGATAGAACGCTGGTCAGAACTCAGGAAAAAAGAATTGGTATCTTATCCGAACAAATTTCCCGTACATGATGTGTATGAAACAATATGCACGCAGGAAGAACTGAAAAGCGGATTTAAGGAATTGCATGAAATTTTCATGCATTGTTATGAGGATATACTGAACGATCCTGCCGATATGCTGCTGCCGGCTTATGATATGAATGTGTACGGATATTTTTCAAAGGAAGCAAGAATGTCCCGTGAAGAGTCTTATAAATATGCAAAGGTTTTTTATGTATTGGGATATTCAGGTGAATTGAAGTCAAACGGTGAGTTATGTATACAAGCAGACAAATTGAAAGAACAATGCAAGGTTCTAAAAATTACAAATATCGGCGCATTTCTGAAAAAGCTCGGCAATTACGGAATTGCAGCCGAGGGGCTTGTAAACGGCAAAATAAAAAGCAATACAGATGTAAATGTTTCATATCCCGATAATAAGAATGTGACAGCGGCATTGTACATTACGGCTGTAAAATCAAATAATACAGACAGGTTTAAAGATTTTTGCAGGCTTAATTACAGATTGTTTGAAAGCGATTGGAATACAATAGAATACGGCAGCGGTGTTGACGCTGTTTCCGATCTTTTTCATTCGGAACAAGACAGAGAAACGGCTCAATCAATACATGATGAGCTGATAAAACGAGGCTACTGTTATAATTTTCAGGATTGGAATGAAGGACCTCAGATTCGTTATTATAAAAAAGAAAGCGACCGAAGCAGAAATACAAATGCAAGCTTTTGGCTCGCAAGCATGTATACCGAATTGAAATTCTATTTTCGTATAGCAAATATGGAAAAGGTTATTGAGTACATTAAAAAATGCCCCGAAAATGTTATAAGCAATTTTACGTTCGGCGATAATGGGTGCGCTAACAGAATTTCCGGAACCTGTCATTCGGGGATTTCTTACGAGCTTAACGGCAAAATTATATGGCGGTGAGGCTGCTGCAACCCGAATTTTCAGGTAACTCCGAATACACAGAATTATTTATATTATATTGACGCTGCGGAAATGTCGGGGAATAAAAAGAAGTAGGTTCTTAAAACAATCGGTCAGTTCAGCATATTTTTTCGTGTTCATTTTTCAAAAATACTTCCTTAAATTCCTTGGCAATATCGAAATATTTTTTTGTTACTGCACATATAAAAAATTGCCTGTATGTAAAATATTAATATTATTGCCTTGAATTCCGATCCGAAATATGATAAAATAAAATCATAAAAATTCCCCGAAACGGGATTTAAAAAGGAAAAGATCATGGCAGTAATTATAAGAAATATAACAGCGCCCGTGGGCGTTTCAAATGAGGAAATAATTGAAAAGGCACTGAAAAAAGCGGGGCTTAGCCGCAGGGACGTTGCCCGTGCGGGCATTCACAAAAGCTCCCTGGACGCACGGAAGAGAGATAATATCCACACGGTAAGCTCTGTGCGTGCGGAACTTACAAACACGGAAAAAGAAAGGCAGCTTTGTAAAAAGCAATCCGGCGGACGGGACTTTATCACGCTTGATGATATCCCCCGTTTTGAAATAACTCCCGCTCCCTCGGAAATTATCGGGAAAACCGCTGTGGCGGGATTCGGACCTGCGGGAATGTTCGCTGCATTGGTGCTGGCGGAGGCGGGGGCAAGACCTATAGTTTTCGAGCGGGGCGGCGATATTGACAGCAGGGCGGAAAGTGTGGAAAAATTTCTCGGGGGAGGAGAATTTTCCCCCGTATCAAATGTTCAGTTCGGGGAGGGGGGCGCAGGGACGTTCTCCGACGGCAAGCTTACCACACGGATAAAAGACCCTCTCTGCCGATATGTTTCGGAGCGGTTTTACGAATTCGGTGCGCCCGAGGAGATACTGTTTTCCGCTCATCCTCATATTGGCACGGACAGGCTGCGGGAGGTCGTCCGCCGTTTGCGTGAGCGGATAACAGAGCTTGGAGGAGAGGTACGCTTCGGTTCAAAGGTGGAGGATATAATTACAAGGAACGGTAAAATAGCAGGCGTTTTTGCGAATGGAGAGGAAATTCCCGTGACGTCGCTTATTCTTGCCATTGGTCACAGCGCAAGAGACACCTTTGAAATGCTCCTTAAAAACGGCGTGACCTTAGAGGCAAAACCATTTGCGGTGGGTGCGAGGATAGAGCATTTGCAAAGAGATGTTGACAGAAGCTTATACGGTGAATTTGCGGACAAGGCGGGTACGTTTCTGCCTGTGGGGGAATATCAGCAAAGCTATACTTCCGGAGGCAGAGGGGTATACACCTTTTGTATGTGCCCCGGAGGGACGGTCATTCCCTCTCAGAGCGAGGCGGAAACCATAGTTACCAACGGCATGAGCGTTTACGCAAGAGACGGAGTGAATGCCAACGCGGCGTTGGTAGCGGCGGTATCTCCCGCAGATTTCGGCAGCCGTCCGCTGGACGGAGTAGCCTTTGCAAGAGAGATCGAACGGCGTGCGTTTGCGGCGGCGGGGAGAAACTATGCCGCTCCCGGGTGCACGGTGGGGGCGTTCCTTAAAAAAGAGAAATTGCCAAAGCCATTTTCATTTGAAAAAGGGAACATTATCCCCACTTATTCGAGAGGGGTAGCGCCCTGCGATCTTGATGAAATACTCCCCTCCTTTGTAACGGAAAAAATGCGTGAGGGACTGCGTGTTTTTGCCCGCAGAATGGAATGCTTCGGCAATGCAGACGCTGTGCTTACCGCTCCCGAAACAAGGACGTCCTCTCCGGTGAAAATTCCCCGTGGAGAGGATATGTGCAGCGTGAGCCTTAAAGGGCTGTACCCCTGCGGCGAGGGGGCAGGCTATGCGGGCGGGATAATGTCCGCCGCTGTGGACGGAATACGGCTGGCGAGGGCTGTAATAGCAAACGGTTAATATAAAATGTCCGCCTGTTTTAATTCGGGCGGACATTTTTTGTGTGCATTCGGTAATGCAGTTTTACACGGGTCTCGTATCACTTAAATTTTTTCCTCTTATTTTTTTATTTCCCCAAAAGTTCTGCCATTTCCTCCGGCATGTTTATACCCCAAGGATAGGACAGTTTTTTGTAGCATTTTCTGCGTATAAGATACTGCACTGCCGCTCCTATGAGGATTATTGCAACGCCCGATATAAAGCCGAATGCGGGATTTTCGGAGGCAAACCCGGGGGCTTGAAGCGGTACGGAGATTACCCCTGCGGCAAGCGCCATAACAAATGCTCCGCTGCCTATGTAAAAGGCAAGCCCGTATTTGCCGAAGCTGAGCATTCCACAATTCACCATACCGATACATAAAATCAATGCGATCATAATACTTTCCTCCCCGGCGTTTGCCGCCGTATCCCTTGTGACAAGCCCGTTTGCGGCAAGCCTTGCGGCAAATGCAGCAGTGTAAACAAGCAGCGCCGACAGGACGGTCAATATTGTATAGAATTTTCCGTAAATATATTTTCTGAGCTTGCTTACCCCCATTGCACGACACAGACCCGTCATATCCGCATTCCCTATCATTGAGGGTACGCACAGGCTTGTCATTGTTATTGCAAACCTGACCTCCCCTGCTTCCAAAGCAAGCGAATCCACAAATATCATTAAAGTATTTAAGACGGCAACGGTAATAAGTCCGCAAGCTATAATCTTATGCTTTCCGTTTAAAACGATGAGCCTCCACGCCCGTTTAAAATTATCCATTCCGCTCTCCCCTTTTTTCAGTTCATATCCACCAGCTGCTTTGTAAATTTGGAGTATTCTTTCTTGTAAAGGCAATTAAGCACAAAGCAGTCTATAAGGGAGATAACAGCGCTTGCTGCCTCGCAGGCAAGAGCGGCAAGAAGCACCACCGTTACCGGGTTCTGAATGTCTCTGATATTGCCCAGTACCTCATTCGCCATATCCTGGCTGCCTACCAGTACCACGATCATTATAATTATCCCCGCAATATATCCCCCTACGTTCATTTTCATAAGCGTAACGCTCCAGGCAAACATAATAGTCATAACAACTCCCATACTGAGAGTAAACACCGACATATTCACTGTCGCCGGAGAAATTGACGCAGCAATGCAGCCGATAAGCCCCCACAGAACATTTGCAGCGGTCGCCGCCGCGAAAACGCATATAGGCTGGTAATAAATATCCGCCGCCCTGCGAAGGGGAGCAAACGCAAGTCCCCCTCTTTGAGCAATAGTCATGGAAGGCTGGGTCAGAAATATAAAGCCCTCGAACATAAAAAACGCAGGATAGAAGCTGGCAGTGGCCGCATTGCTCTCCCACAGGGAAATGACAACCGCAAGCACGCTTATAACAATGCAGACGATACCGCAGACAATATTCAATTTGGCTCTTTTTCCGTAGGGTATGAGCTTCACGCAGGTTATAAGATCTTTTATCATATAAAACACTCCCTTAAATATTTCCTTGATAATTTTCCGCCATTTTCCTGTAAAAGCTGTTGTAGGGCTTTTTGTAAAGCAGCCTTAAAACGCCTAAGGCAAGCAGAGAAACAAGTCCCGTTACTGCTATGCAGATGACCGCCCACGGAAATATCCTGTCATAGCCTATCCCCGTAAGCTCTGCAAAATCATAGGTGTTATCAATCATAATATTTTCAACGGCAACAGTACAAACCAGCCAGTCGATAAATATAAATACAGGCTTTAGCTTAGGCATACAAATTGCGCTGCACATAAGAGCTGCCGTCAATACAGTGAATATCATGGCGTTCACCGCATTCCGTCCCGCCACGGGCAGAAAGGCGGAGGCTATGCCCCCTGCTGCGGCAAAGAATACTATACTCGCAGCAGATGTCACAAAAACCATTACGGGGAAGAATTTCACAGTCATCATTTTGCGCATGGGTGCGCTGTCCGTCAGCTTCAGATAGTTGCAGGTGATAATCGGCTGCCACAGGAACATTCCCCCAAAATTTAAGAAAAAGCCGTTCAAGAAATTCAACACGCCGCTGCCGTTTAAGGTAAAGAAGAAGTCCGCTATACCAATCACAATGAAAATTATGCCGAAAACCTTTGTTACCTTCGCCTGGGTGCCGTATTTCACAAGCTTCAGGCACCTGATGATCTCGTTCATATTATCAGCTCCCTTTTACCGTTTCATCCGAATGACGGCTGCCGCATACCTGACGGCAACTGCAAGCTCTTTTTATCGCTGCCGCACAGGTGATTATCCCTGCGCCCATTCCCAAAATAAGTGCAAGAGTTATGCACATTGCAGCGCTGCTCCCGTCAAGAACAAACCCCGAAAACAGCATATTCAGTCCCCCTGTGATCGCCAGCCATAAATAAACTAAGATAGTCATTGCAGTAATATTGTCTATAAACCTTACGATAACCGTAGCTATTACCGAAATAAAGTACATATTTGCCGCCGTGAACACAGCCCATAGAATAAGAGCCTCAGACGAATGCTGCCCCGTAAGCCCTGCCGCAGCTGCCGACAAAGCCGCTGTTATAATGCAGAAAACTGCTTTGCGTATCTCGTCAAATACAAAGGCATTTTTAAGTACCCATTCCATTTCGGGGGCAGTGCGCAGAAGTATCAGCCGTTTGGGGGACTTTCCCGCATACTGCATTGTGGACACCCATTCGCTTACTATTTCCAGTATCGCCGCTATTGCGGGAATGCCGTAAAGGGCAAGGAAATTCTGAAGTATCAGAAATTCCTGTAATTCCTTGTCTCCCGAATTTTTAATAAGCAGCGTTATGATAACGCTTCCCGCAATGAGGATAAGCATAGCTATCAGCGGAAAGCCTATGTATTTTTTCACGCCCCTTTTGGGGTAGAATATCCTGATACAGTCGGGGGCTTTTGTTTTGCTCATTTTAATGCGCCTCCCCTTACATATTCGCTTTCATAACCGCAACGCTTATCTGGTGCAGACCGGGGGCTTCGGTGCTTATGTCCATTCCCGCAAGCTTGTCGAGGTTTTCCGCAAGGCATATGCCCTCAAAGCCGTATTTGCTCTGACTGAAGGTGAGCATAAATTTCTTTGCTTTTTCGGCGTCGGAAGGCTCGCCCTTTACGGAAATGTATTTCTCTTTAAGGTCCTCCACAAAGCCCTGCTCAACGATCTTTCCCTTTGCCACCACTACCGCATAATCGGTGACATTTTCCATATCGCTTATGTTGTGGGTGGAAAATACCACGCTGCGGTTTCCGTTATCCTCAGAAAGATATTCCCTTATCATATCGCAGAGATTGTCACGCATTACGGGGTCTAAAGGCGAAGCGGGTTCGTCCATCATAAGTACGGAAGTATCACGGCGTGCAAAGACAGAGGCAAGCATAAGCCGCATTTTATTTCCGTCGGAAAGCTCGGAGACTTTTTTCTCCTTTGTCTGCTCGGTTTTAAGGGAAAGGTCGGTGCAGATGCGGTCGAATTTTTCCGGGTCAAAGCTTTCAAAAAGCAGGGAGCAGACCTCGCTTACCTGTTTTATTTTCCAGTGGGGCATAAAGAAGCTGGTGGAGGCGGTGTAGCCTATCTTTTCACGCACGTCTCCCTCGTCGGCGTTCCCGAATTTCCCGAAATAATTTATCTCGCCCTTAAAGTCAAGATTCACGCCTGCCATAATATCCAGCAGGGTCGTTTTGCCTGCGCCGTTCTCGCCGATAAGTGCAGTCGCAAAGCCCTTGGGAATGTTGAACTCGGGGACGTTCAGTTCAAAGCCTTTGTATTTTTTAACAATGTTTTTCATCTCAATAATGTTTTCCATAATAGATTCTCCTTATTTAAATTTTTCTGTTTTTTTGGGGGTTACCGCTTACTCTTCGCCCTTTAGCCGCAGCAGCGTGTCAAGGGTATTTTTCAGTTCCTCATCGGTCATTCCCGCAATTTCCGCTGCGGCGATCGCTTCAAGCAGCAGCTCCTCGGTCTTGCGCAAATGCTGCTCTCGGAGCATTTCCGTGTCACGGGCGTTTACATAATATCCCTTGCCCTGAACGGCGGTGACAAGTCCCTCCGCCTCCAGCTCCTCATATGCCTTGAGAGTGGTTATAACGCTGATCTTCAGATCCTTTGCAAGACCTCTTATACTGGGCAGGAACTCGCCGTTTTCCATTTTTCCCGCAAGAATATCATCTCTGAACTGAGCGGCGATCTGCTTGTAGATCGGTTCGCCCGAATTCTGCATTATTTTCAATCAATCACTTCCCTTTTGCCGTTAATTCCTGTTTACTTTTTTCTGCTCTCCAAAACAAAGCAGACCGATAAAATTATAAATGCCGCAAGCTCTATGCCAAAGCCGATCTTCCACCACAGCGAGCCGTATACGATCATATTGACCCCTCCTGCAACGGTCAGTATGCCGCAGATCAACATTTCGGCAATATAAGTTTTTCTCTTTTTTTCATTCATAGATCTCGCCGACCTTTCACTGTTTTCCGCAGAGAATTTTCCCGGAATTATTTGTGTGTTTATGTCAACTGTTTATCTGTTATATATACAGTATAAACTGTTTATATACAGTTGTCAAGGGGGTATTGGCAGTTTTGTATATATGCACAATAAAATTATGTATTATCTTGGCGTATTTGTAATAATCTTACAAAATAAGGCATTAAAAAAGCATAAAAACAAAGTCAACTGTATATACACCTTTGAAGCGTATATACAGTTGACCGTAATGGTATTATGGGAAATTGGTATTAACAGTGTATGCTGTGTACAGCTATTTTATTCATAAAAATGTCACGGCTTAACACAGCGCTTATTTTTCCTTTGACTTAAAGCAAAGTCCAGCCAGCAGACCGAAGAATATCGCCGCAGTTATCCCCGCAGCAGCAGCCCCCAGACCGCCTGTGAGAACTCCCACAAGCCCCTTGGTGTCCACCGCCTCACGCACGCCCTCCGCCAGCAGATTGCCGAAGCCCGTCAGCGGCACGGAAGCCCCCGCGCCCGCCAGATCTATAAGCGGACGGTATAATCCGAACGCCCCGAGAATTACCCCTGCTACCACATAAATTACCAGTATCCTTGCAGGGGTAAGCTTTGTATAGCTTATCAATACCTGTCCCACAGCGCACAGTGCGCCGCCTATCAAAAACGCCCATAAATAATTCATTTGTATTTCCTCCGTTTCACATAGCAGGATACATAAAATAATGTCCTGCCGCTAAGGGTATTATAACATCTAACCTCTTACCTCTAACCACTAATATGCACCGCATGGGAAATGCCCGGAATGCTCTCTCCCTGCTGGGACATGGTGGGACTCATAAGCGCACCAGTGGCGCAGAAAAGCACGTTTTTATATTCGCCTTTTTTAATGCGGTCAAGGAAATGTCCGCAGAGAACAGAAGCGCTGCACCCGCAGCCCGAGCCGCCTCCGTGAACGTCCTGCTTGGAAAAATCAAACATCATAGTGCCGCAGTCCTTGTATCGGGACGAAATGTCAATGCCGTCCTTGCTGAGCAGCTCAATAAGAAGCGTGCCGCCTACCCGGCCTAAATCTCCCGTTAAAATAAGGTCGAAATCCTCGGGAGAAAGTCCCCTGTCAGCAAGATGAGTTTTTATCACATAAGCCGCAGCGGGCGCCATTGCCGCTCCCATGTTGTTGGCGTCGGTAACGCCCATGTCAACTATCTTGCCAACGGTGGCTGCCTGTATGTGAGGTCCTTCGAGCCCTCCCGGCTGTATAACGCACGCTCCCGAGGCGGTGCACGTCCACTGAGCGGTGGGAGTTCTCACGCCGCCGTAGGAAAGGGGAAATCTGAACTGCCTTTCCGCCGAGCAAAAGTGAGACGAGGTGCACGCCACTATATTTCCCCCCAGTCCCGAATCGGTCACCAGCGCCGACATCAGCAGCGTCTCCGACATAGTGGAGCACGCTCCGTAAACGCACAGCAGCGGTATATCCAGCTCCCGCAGTCCGTAGGACGTTGTAGTGCACTGGTTAAGAAGATCCCCCGCAAAAAGCATATCTATATCTTCCTTGCGGAGCTTGCCCTTTTCCAACGCTTTCATCACCGTCAGCCGCAGCAGCTCGCCCTCCGCTTTTTCCCAGGTGGACTGCCCGAAATAGTTGTCCTCATAAACCTGGTCGAAATCCTTGCCCAAAGGGCCTTCCCCCTCCTTTGAGCCTACAATTGCAGCATAGCTGTGAATGGTAGGGGGATTGTCCATAACAAATGTATTCCGTGAAATTTTCTTAGCCATAAATTCACTCCTATAAAAAGGCATTTGCAGCATTAGCAATAATGCATAACCTTAAATATTTCTATGGCTAATTATTTCACATTAAGGTCTAAGTTATTCGGATTTTTTTGTGGAAATTTTTTTATATAAAATAAAAAAATCCCCCTGCGGCCATGGAAAGCCGACAGGGAGAAAGCCATAAGAACCGATGTATAAACCTCTTACACTCTAACCTCTAATTTCTAACCTCTACACACGCACAGCCTCGTTTTCCTTTCCGCTGCTCTCCCCCGTTTCGATCTTGGTCTCTATGCCGTTGATCTTAACGCTGGGATCGTCAAGGTCTATAACAAGGCATTTTCTGCCCTGTATCACGGTGGTGCGCACCTTGTCGGTGGCGTCGCTGCCTATGTTCACGGTAATTTCCGAAGCCGCAAGGGTGGTCTTGTTCTCCACTAAATTTGAGGCGGTGAGGGCGGCGTCCCCCACTGCGGATTCATATACCGACTCCAGCGCCTCCAGCTTTTCGCTGCTTATCCCCGCAATGGAAAGTATCGTCCGCATTCTGCCGCAGTCGATAACGGGAGGCTCGGTCTCGTTCTTGTTCTGGTCGATAATATCCTTAATGCTGTCGTTGATACTGGTGATAACGGTATAATCCAGTTCCTCACGGCAGACGTTTGCCACTACCGCTCTGAACCGCTCCTTTTCGCCGTCGGGAGTAAAGTCAAACTTGCACTCGAGCACGTCCTCCACAATGGAAAGATTGGGCTTTTTTGGGGAACGGGTATAATACATAACGCTGTTCACATCAGGGGAACGGTCGCTGAAAACGGGATAGAAAAATCCGTCCTGGGGCGCTCTGGCTATTATCATTTCGGTGTTGGATTTTTTGGCAATGCTGCCAAGATCGCTGTCAAAGAAAAGTCCGTCATCCCCTGTGTTTACGGGGCAAATGGCGGTCACGACAAAGTTGTAGTCGCTGCTGCTCTCGTCCATAGCGGTGTCGTTTTTATCCTTCACAAGAATGCTGTATGTACAGTTCCCCGCAATTACCGCATAAGCCGTGCCGTAGTCGGTGTTTTCCACTATGCGACTTATGAATGCGGTATTTGCCTCCTCGTCCTCAAGGTGATTTTTCACGGCAGTGTACAGGGTATGCTGCGCTCCGCCCTCCTCGTAGGATTCGTTTGGAAAAGCGTATTCGGTCAGGTTTTTCCCGAGACTGCCGCTGAGAGTCTTTTTAAGTGTCTCCATGACCACAGCGCCCTCGTCCTCTGGCAGCAGCGGGTAGCTTTTGGTCTCGGAGTATTTCACATTCTTCTCCGCGTCCACATAGGCGTAAATAATGTTCCCCAAGGTAAAAAATCCGCAGCCCTCGTTAAAGCTGCGCTTTATCTCCGCAATTTCCTTTTTGTTCATTTTGGTTTCTTCCTTTCTTTTTTGCTCGATTTTTCTTTTTTATTTTAAATGTGCATTTGTTTTATACCGAAGACTATAACGTCGTTCGGTATAAAACACACATTATCAATCTGCATAATCTCCGCCGACCGCGCAAATCCGCCGCACAGCCGCTTTATAAAGAAATACAGCAAACCTATAGATCAATTCCATATCCTCACCTATTGCTTTGCGGAATCCTCGGGGCTTATTCCAAGGCTGTCAAACCAAATCTCCATATCCATAAGGCAGAAAGATCCGCATGAATCCACCCTTGCAATAACCTCGGAGGTCGACTCGTCAAAATATGTTTCTATAGGCAAAAGCATATTTATTTCATCGTCATACATAAATACATTAAGCCGCCGTATTCCCTTAAATTCATCGCTTACCTCGACAAATGTCCCAAGAGTATTTTTCTTTGCCTCCTCGGTGACCTTAAAGCGCAGCTCTACTCCGTCAACCTCTCCCTCACAGCTTATTTCAGCCAATCCCCCCACACGGGCGCTGTTATAAGAGGAAACGGAATATCCGCTTTCTGTCACCCATACCGCAGACGCTCCCTTTTGCGCAGAAACTTTAAGGGAAAGAGAATATAAGTCGGAATACTGGCTGTTGTACGAAGCTAAAGCCAAGCTGTCTGCGGAAACAGTCACCCAAGGGTATCTCACCGACATTTCGGGGGGAGTATCCGAAGCAGTTTGTGAACTTACAGATTCTTGTGCTACAGGTTCGGTTTCCTCTCCTTTAACAAGAGCAGGGAAAAATGTTTCATTTTTGAAGCGGAATGATACCCATGGCACGCCTATCCCCCAAACGGCATAAATGTTATCGTCATTTTTGTCGTCATAATCGGAGCAAATATATAAAGAGTTTATTTTATTCACAACATCTGCCCAGTAAATAAAGCAAAACCGCTGCTCTACGGAAGATTTTCCTCCGATCATCACCGAATAGCCAGATTCGGGTTTTTCTTCGGCTGACAGATAAAGCTCCGCCCCTGCCATATGATCGTTCTTGCTGTTTTCATCATATGCGGGATTTGAGTCATGGGCATAACCCATATAAAGTCCGCTGCCTCTGCTGTTGTCAATTACAATATCCTCCTTGCCGCTGTTGGTGAAGATAAAATCGGCAATTACCATTATACTGTCAAATTCATCGGAATATACTGTGCTTGAATAGCTCTTTCCCGTTTTACTGTCATACCTCCTGATATCGGAAACACGCATTGTGACGGTAAGCTTGCCCTCTTTCATTGTATAGACCTTGTCCTCATATCCGCTTTCACAGGGCGCTGTAAACTCGGAAACCTCGTTTTTCCCGCCGGCGGCGGCAACGATAACAAGAACAAACACTGCGGCAAATACCAGTGAAAAAACCACGATCGGATTTATTTTCCAATACTTGAATTTTACGCTTATATTGTCCAGCTTTTCTTTTACAATGCAGCCCAGATCCGCCAGCTTATCCTGAATTTTTTCCGCTAAAGTCTGATCCTCGTCGTTCATGATTTTTCGTCTCCTCCTATTATTTATCCTGCGGTCATGTTTACTTCGGACTAACCCTCGCTCACATTCTCCGCCTTAAACATCCTGCACTTAGCCTTTCCTGCATATTTAGCGTCATAAAGGGCGCTGTCGCTGTTGTGAAGAAGCCTTTCCACATCATGGGAGCTTCCCCGCTTTATAACAGCATAGGCGATGCCTGCACTGGCGGTAATAACGGAAAATTCTTCCTTGGACGAATATTCCTCCCTGAATGCGGCAAGAAGTCTGTCTCCCGCTTTCATCAGATCATCCTCGGTGCGCTTGCCTGTGATAACCACCAGAAATTCATCGCCCCCGAGGCGTGCTATATAATCATCGGGGAACTGCTTCTGCAGTATATCGGCAGCAATGACCAGCGCCTCGTCGCCCTTTTGATGCCCGAAGCTGTCGTTTACCTTTTTGAAGTTGTCCAGATCCACCGTGATAAGAGAAAGCTGCTGCTTTTTGCAAACGTTTCGCAGATAGCCGAAAAGACTGCGCCTGTTCTGAAGTCCCGTCAAGAAGTCGGTGTTGGCGCTTTTGAGGGTGGTCTGCTCGTAGATACGTTCAATAGTAACATCTCTGAAGAAATTCAGCTTGCCTATCTGCTCCCCGAAAATGTCGATTATCGGCTGCTCACTGAATATAAGTATCTTATTCTGACCGTTAACGTCCACGCTTATATCATAGGAATCGCTGAGGGTCTTTGACTTCCAGTCCTCGAAATTTATCCCCGCTATCTTTCCGGGGAAATATTTGCGGAATTCCTTGTTGGCGCTGAGCACCTTGTCATTTGCATTTTCTATGACGACCCCGTAAGGAATGCTTTCAAGAATGACCTCCAGCTCGCTGTTGATATTCCCGAGGTCGGTAACGTCATGGGCAATGCCGCAGGTGCCGAAAATCTCACCGTCAGCGTCAATAAGAGGGGACTTGTAGGTCTTGAACTGGCGCATACCGCTTTTGGTCTTTACCTTTTCGTCAAAAAGAATGGTCTTGCGGGCGTCCATAACTATTTCTTCCGATTCAAGACACACATAGTCTCCCTGCTCGTATTCCTCCTTGGGAATGTCCCATATGTAGTAGTGACCCTTTTTGTATATCTGCTCCTTGGTCTTTTCCACCGCTTTGCAGAAGCCGTCGTTCACCTTTAAATGAGAGCCTTTGACATCCTTGAACCATACCAGGTCCGGTATGCTGTCAATGGCAGTCTCAAAGCAAGTTATGAGCCGCCTGCTGTCCGCACGGCTGTTCATAAAATCTATAAGGCAGCGGCAGTAGACCTCAGTCAGTCCCTTGTCCGCCTTTGTGCCTGTCATTACCCAGATATTATTCGCAGGCTTTGCCTCGGGAGGCACATTATCCGCCATGACTGCAGCAATAACAACACTCGGCTTGTTATCATCAAAGATACTGCCGATATCAAATGCCTTTCCCGTCATATCGAAAATAACAACGCTGTCAGGAGAGAAGCTGCCGTGATTTTCGGGAAATTTGCCGCAGGTATGCACATCAAGAACACAGTCCTCGGGGAGACTCATTGCCGCAAAGCTTTTTTCCAGCGCCTTGCTTTTGCTTACGATCAATATAGAAAGCTTATTCAGAAACAATATCTGCACCACCTTAATAACCTTCGGGGAACAGCTTTGTATGTTCCCGCTCATATAAACATTATATACCATTTTGAATGGGATGTCAAGGGCATAATCAATAATTAAAAATTAACAATTTTCATATCTGTTGACTTACAGCGGAGAAAATGTTATAATTAAATTATGGAAATTATCGGATAAAAATCTGCTTGGGCGCTGTATCTGTCACTGCAAATGCCGTTTAACACAGGCTTTGATGAACGGCAGCATTATAAGGGGATGTTAGAAATGATCCACACATACGTATTCAAGGAAAACTCCACTGACAAGGATTTCAAGATCATTTGCAGGAAAATCGAAAAAGAATGCCCGGGATACGCTTTGTCGGAGCGGGAGAGCATTGAGGGGAGAATTGAAACCGTCCGCATGACAAAGGGAGAAACGGAGATACGTGCAGAGTTTGAAAGGGATAACGGTACCGTGACCGTTTGTTCGGACGAGCCTTTGCCGAAACTCGACAAGCTGAGCAAACGGTGGGAAACCAAGGGCTATAGCATAATACGGAAGATACTTTTGTTCATGGACATTCTTGCAGGCAGCCCTGCCCGTGTAAAATTTATTCTCCTGCCCCTGCTGCTTTTTTCGGCTGCCTTTATGGGCGGATTTGCAAAGGGCGGCGATGTATACGAAGGCATAATTGCAGGACTGTTGGATATATTGACAGCATTAAAAGATCTTCTGATAAACTGGGCTTTTTTCGGCTGGGCGTGGCTTATTCCCGCAGGGGCGGCGCTTAATGCGCTGGCAAACAGGCAGGAAAATCCCTCGGAAAATAAACGTGAGCTGTCGGGAGAGAAAACAAAAGGTTTTTTAAGGAAACTGTGGACATTTATAAAACGTAAAGCGGATCTTCCGATATTGACGGGACTTGCTGCTCTGCCGGTGCTCGGTGTATGCTATGCTTCCTGCCGTTTCAGCATTTACGGGCGGTTTTGCTTTGAAGCAAGCATTATAAAGTCCAACCCCTTATATGCTCCCTTAGCAATTTACATGGCGGCGCTGCCGTACCTTATCATCGGGGAAACAGTTTTTTCGGGAATGAAAAAAAGGAAAAACCGCCCGTCCGCCAAGACCGCCGCCCTTTTTGGAGCATGCTCAGTAATGGCTGCCCTTGCGGTCGCAGTCGGATTCTCCGACCTTTATACAGTATTTGATTATATTCGCTATGAAGCCGGTCATGAACCGTATTATGAGGCAAAAATATATAACGAAGCAAGAATGGAGCTTATCCCCACGGAATACGCCGATGAACTTAGCGATATTGCGGAATATGCCCTTGCAAACAATTACTTTGACTGGACAGAGTGCCCCGATGAAAGTTTGGAAAAGCAGTGGGAGAAAATTTTCCTTGAGGGCAGGGCGAATTATTGGGTAAGAACCGATGAGAACAGTGTTGTTTTTTACATTTTGGAAAAGGGGCACAAAATAACGCCGAATGCAGAAGGAGATGACGCAAATGAAAATTAAAAAGCCGATAATTATCGCATTGCTGTTTACAGCGGGATTGTGGGCGCAGGGAGCAATAGAATCTCTAATATACGGATCGGGAATGAATTTTGCTTTAAAAGAATATCCTCTCGACTATTCCATAAGCACAGCGTACCCTGCAATGTCTCCTCAGACAATGCAGTACAACTTCGGCGATGTATACGAAATAACCGAAAAGGCATATGAATATTCCGATTATGCAGTCCGTGGGATGGTTGTTCCCTCGGGGGTGGAGATACTTCGGGGGCAGGGAAATAAAAACGGAAAAATCCCTGTTAAGGTCACCTACAGCTTAGGAAAAAAGCCCATGTGGACGGGGGAGAATTTTACCGACCCTGCAATGTTTCTTGCCTCGGAGTATGCGGTCGGCCATCATTTAACGGAGGAAAATATTGTTTCATACAATGAGTTTCACTATGCAAACGGTAATCTGCTGCGTTTTATATTCCTCAAAGATGAAACAGCAGACAGTATGCGTCTTATAACAGTGGATAAGCAGTGGAATGACCGGGAAATAGATATTTACGGAAAGAACTTTGAATTTGACGGGAATTTTTCCTTGCAGCCTAAGGATTACAACAACGACGGCTATCCCGATTTTCTTGTCAAAGCCTCCGCACCCGACAAAAAAGGCTGCCTTTATGCCCTGCATTATGCAGGCGACTATCCCTATCCGAGCTATATTTATATTTACGGCGAGACCTCCGACGCACCGAAGCTTGACAGGATAGACCGTGAAAATTACTTTCTTTTTACCCTTGACGAATACGGCTTTTTGAAGCCGCAGATTCTTAATTCCGACAGACAGCTTTATGATACGGAGAACCGTGAAAATAACGGTTTGATTTTCACCTCATCCTATGAAAACGGCGTTATCACACTTAAAGGAACTGTTGTTTCATTGTACAAAGCCCAAAATGCTTCACATATGAGCATTGCTTTAAAAAAGCTTGACGGACTTGTGTGGCGGAATGTTGATATGCCTGTAAACAGCGCCGATCTAATTGCAGGAGACTCCCGAAGAAGCTATTTAATGACCGTCAAAAAAGAGCTTGAGCAAGGAATCTACAGGATAGAAGCCACCGTGAACGGAAAGATGACATATACCGAATTTATTGTCGGGGAATAAAATTATTAATGATCCTTATTGCTGTGTCCCTGCTTATATCCTGCGACGCAGGAAGCTAAGATTAAAATTTGATTAAAAAGGCAATAATTCCCTTGACATTCGGCGATTGTTGTGGTAAAATAGATAAATAAATTTTTATATAAAATTTTTTGATATTTTTTATCGGAAAGGACAAAAAAATGAAATTTAACGGACTAAACGCAGAACAGGTCAGCAAAAGCCGTGAGGAACACGGCTCAAACACACTGACCCAGATCCCCCCCGACCCTTTATGGAAAAAGATCTTAGAGGGCTTCGGCGATCCTATGATAATTATTCTGTTAGTGGCGCTGGTGGTGCAGGTCATTCTCTGCTTTATGGGGCAGTCGGAATGGTACGAGCCTGTAGGCATTCTTATTGCCATTATGATAGCCAACGGCGTGGCGGCTGTCAGCGAGAACAAGCAGGAGGGCAAGGCCTCTGCCCTTAAAGCCGAAGAAGAGGCAAAGGAAACCTCCAAGGTAATAAGAGACGGCGCACTTTCGGAAATTCATGTAAGCGAGGTCGTTGTAGGAGACATTGTATTTTTGCAGGCAGGAGACAAGCTCCCTGCGGACGGCGAGCTTGTCGACGGCGACATCAAGGTCGACCAGGCAGCGCTCAACGGCGAGACCGAGGAAGCGGCAAAAATTCCCGCAAACGGCGCTGCCTATGACATCAAAGACCTGCTCAACAAGCACTATGCCTACAGAGGCACGGTTGTCTGCGGCGGCGAGGGCTATATGGAGGTCAAGGTAGTCGGCGATAAGACCCTTTTCGGCGAGCTTGCCTTAGAAGTACAGGAGGAAACAAGAGAAACTCCCTTGCAGGTAAAGCTTGCAAAGCTTGCAAAGCAGATATCCACATTCGGCTATGTGGGTGCTATCTGTATAGTTGTTGGAGTGCTGGCAAGGCATTTTATCACGGGAAATATCCCAAACAATGCCTATGACTGGATACATCTCATAATAAGCGCCATTACAGTGGCTGTTACCATTATCGTATGCGCAGTACCCGAGGGACTGCCTATGCTTACGTCCATTCTGCTGTCCTTCCAGAGCCTGCGTATGGCTAAGGACAACGTGCTGGTGCGGAAGATAAACGGTCTCGAAACAGCAGGAAGCCTGAGCATTTTATTCAGCGATAAGACAGGCACTATCACCGAGGGCAAGCTTTCCGTGGTGGAAATGGCAACGGGAGCGGCTAAGACTTATTCCAAGCTGTCGGAAATTCCCGAAAATATGTCCGCCGACATTATCTGCGGTATCGGCGTAAACAACAGCGCCTCTGCGGCGGCAGACGGCAGCGTTATCGGCGGCAACAGCACCGACCGTGCCCTTATGGCATACCTTGTAAGCGAAAATGCCGCCGCAAAAATCTCCAAAGAGGGAGTCAAGGCGTTCAATTCCTTTGATTCCAACAAAAAAAGCTCCTCTGTAATTATCGAAAAGGGAGGCAAAACCTGTGCATTCGTAAAGGGCGCACCCGAGAAGATAATCGAAAGATGCATATCTTATATGGACGAAAAGGGCAATGTGAAGCCCTTTGACAGCAAGAAAGAGATAAACGACTATATTGACGCACAGGCAGGGCGCTCCATGCGTTTGCTGGCAGTCGCCAAGGGTGCGGATGATGACGACAAACTCACTCTGCTGTGCGTTTTAAGCATTCGTGACAATGTCCGCAAGGAGGCTGTTACCGCTATCAGCGAGGTGCAGAATGCGGGCATACAGGTAGTTATGGTAACGGGCGACCGCAAGGAAACCGCCTGTGCTATTGCAAAAGAGGCAGGGCTTCTCACAAGCGACAGTGATGTTGCCCTTACAAGCGGCGAAATGGGCGCAATGACAGACGAGGAGCTTAAAGAAGTGCTTCCCCGCCTGCGTGTGGTTTCACGTGCGCTGCCTACCGATAAGAGCCGCCTTGTCCGTCTTGCCCAGGAGCTTAACCTTGTAGTGGGCATGACAGGCGACGGCGTAAACGACTCCCCCGCCCTGAAAAAAGCCGACGTGGGCTTTGCCATGGGCAGCGGCACGGAGGTCGCAAAGGAAGCGGGCGACATTACTATTCTGGACGACAACTTCTCTTCCATTGAAAAGGCTATACTCTACGGCAGAACAATGTTCAAGAGCATTCGCAAGTTCCTAATTTTCCAGCTGACGGTAAACGTGGCAGCGGTAATGACCTGCTTTATAGGGCCTCTCCTTGGCGTTGACGAGGTGCTGACGGTAATTCAGCTGCTGCTCGTAAACCTTGCCATGGATACACTTGCGGCTATTGCATTCGGCAGCGAGCCTGCTTTGCAGGAATATATGAAGGACAAGCCCATACCCCGCTCCGAGAGCATTGTGACAAAATCCATGATGACCCAGATAATTATCAGCGCTTTGTATATCACAGCTGTTTGCCTTGGGATTCTCTTCATTCCCGCTTTGCAGAATATGCTGGGGGCTGAATTCATGGTGGACGCCGAAAAGCTTACCTACCTTAAATCCGCAGTATTCGCAACCTTTATGATGGCAATAACCTTTAACGGCTTCAACGCCCGCACCTCCCACATGAACCCCTTTGAGGGACTGGGCAGGAACAGGAATTTCCTTATCGTAATGGCTTCTATCCTTATTCTCCAGTTTGTGTTCGTGACCTTCGGCGGCGATGTGCTGAGCGTAACTGCACTGTCCGGTTCTTCCTGGATATTCTGCATTATAGCGGCATTCCTGGTTATCCCCATTGACATGATAAGAAAAGCGGTCACAAAGGCAGTTTCCAAGTAAAAAAACGGGGAAATTTCCCGTTACAGGAATTTCCCCGAAAAATATAGGCGAATACTGCCGAAATCATTATTAATTATTAATTAAACTTGAAAGGGGCATGATTTTAAAATGAGCGTAAATCTGCAAAAGGGTCAGAAAGTCGACCTTACAAAGGGAAACGCAGGGCTGAGCCGTGTAATGGTAGGTCTCGGCTGGGACGAGGCAAAGCCCGCAATGAGCCAGTCAAAAGGGCTTTTCGGAGGACTTTTCGGCGGCGGCGGAGGACAGCAGAACCAGGACATTGACTGCGACGCCATGGCGTTCCTGTTGGATTCAAACGGCAAGATCGCCTCAAAAAGCGACGTGGTATTCTTCAATAACCTCAAACACCCCAGCGGCTGCGTTATACATCAGGGCGACAACCTCACAGGTGCAGGAGACGGCGATGACGAGCAGATACTTGTCGACCTTGCCCGTCTGCCCGCTCAGTATGACAGAGTAGTAGTGCTGGTAAGCATTTACAAGGCAAGCGAAAAGGGGCAGCATTTCGGCATGATAGAAAACGCCTTTATCCGTCTGGTGGACGCGTCGAACGGCAAGGAGCTTTGCAAATACAACCTTTCGGAAAACTACAGCGGCATGACCGCCATGGTATTCGGCGAAATATACCGCAGAAACGGTGAATGGAAATTCAACGCCATAGGTCAGCCCTTGCAGATATGGGGCGTTGCACAGCTGGCTGAAAGATACGGATTACCCTTGTCCAACTGGAGATGATTGCAAGAGGCAAGAGACAAGAAGCAAGAGGCAAGAGAAGTGAATTATCGGGTTCGCTGCTCTTGCCTCTTTTTAATTTTGCGGCGGTTAAAACAGTTAAAACTTACCCCTCTACCGAAATAAGAATTGCAGGGGCGGGATAGTCTGCGCATTCGGGGAACAGACCGTTATCCCTTGCCTTTACAATTATCCGCATAGGCAGCCCCGCGCCGCAAAGCATATACTGCTGCCATGGGGGAACGGACTTCAGATGAGGGGGCAGCTTTACGGGGTCTTTCATCAGCTGCATAAAATCGCCGTGGAATTTTTCCATAAGCTCCCCCGTGAAATGCCAGGACAGGTCGTACATTTCCCACCGCTCCCTGTCGGTCATTACGGGAACGGCGCAGAGAGTTTTTCCGTCCTGCTTTTCGATATAACGGCTTTGGAGCAGGATATCGAAATTCTCAAAGCAGCCGACATTTATCACAGGCAGCTCATCCTCCCTGCCAAGATATATGGCGTAAAGCATTTGAGCTATTTCCATATCGGTCATGGGGTGTTTCATCTTATTGCGGCTTCCAAAGTGACTTCCAAGCTGTGTACCTCCGAGGATAGTGTTGAATTCGCAGAGGTGAAGGGTCTCTTTTTTGTCACCGCTAAGGCTGTTCAGACTGACAACACAGCTTGAGTGACACTCACCGCTGATATTGTATTTCCCCTCGTAATGGGGAGAGCCGAAATCATAGCCTGCGGGGTAGTGGCTTCCCATGGCGAGCCATTTCCCGCCGTTGGGGCGGTCGGGGTATTTCTCAAAGGGCATTGCCCCGCCGGCTGCCTCGTCACGGACTTCTATAACAGCTCTCTGCACAGTCCTTACCGCAAAAAAACTGTCCAGCTTTGTTTGTGCAGAAAGCGTCTGCCTCTTGTAATAATCCATGCCGTGAAGCCACTCAAATCCCTCCCTCATTACCTGCCAGACATCCTTGTAAATCCTTTGGGCGGTCTCCTCTTCAAATGCATTGCCTGCTGTCCTGTCCTCTTCGGTGTAGATGATAAAATCGGTATAAACCTTATCCCCCGTCCGCTTCATAAGCTCACCCCTTAAAAGCCTGTCCACTATCGGCTCAATATAAGCCGTGGGAATGCCTATTGCCTTGGAAAGCTCCGTTACCGTCACAGGCTTTGCATAAGCCATTATCAGCAGATTCATGACTATCGTATCACCACCCACAAGACTGTAAGGCTCGTCGCTTACGCTGCTCCTGCCGGAAAGTGATAAATAAAGTATATCCGGCTCATAGCTGTTTTTTGAAAAATTCTCCATAGCAAACTCCTTTTCCATACGCTTTCTTCCCGAGTTCAGGCGGCTTTTCACCGTATTTTCGGGCACGCCCAGAGCAGCGGCAATATCCGCCACCTTTTCCCCGTGCATATAATGGCGCACCATTACCTCACGGTAAAGCTTAGAAAGATATGCAAGACACCGCCTTATTTCCTCGGCTTCCTCGCTCTTTTCAATATCCTCGTAAACCTCGCCCCGTGCAGGGATATCCTCCGCCACGTCAAATGACACCGTGGGCTTGTTGTATTTGCGCCGCAGGAGATCGTAGTATTTGCGGCTTAGCACCGCCGTCAGCCATGCCTTGGGATTTTCTATCCTGCCCTTTTTCATGGCGGCAAGAGCGGCAAGCAGAGTATCCTGCGCCAGGTCCTGTGCGTCGGCATGATCGGAACACTTGCACATTGCCGCATTTAAAAGAAAGTCGGCGTATTCCGTAAGATCTGTTTTATTCATCGGGAGGTACCTCGTTTTTGAAAGCCTTCACTTATAAAGTCGCAGGAAAAATCGCAGGGTTTGCTGCAATTGCAAAAAATTGCTGCAAAATTTTTTCTGCCTCGGACAACGGAATATATCCGTTGTCACAATGTCACGGGTCTATTGCCGACCGCATAGCCTTTATCAGCTTGATAAGGGTCTTTTTTTCATCCTCTGTAAGATCAGCCAATATGTCCAGCAAGCGCTGCTTTTCGGGAGAAAGATCCCCTTTTGAAAGTCCCCTCTTGCTGTTCGTAAGCCCCGCAATATAATCGAGACTCACATTGTAGTATTTCGCCAGCAGTATCGCCCGTTCAAAGGAAATTTCGCTTGTTCCCTTTTCGTAAACGGCGTAATATTGATAGGGCGTGCCCAGATATTCCGCCACCTCACGCTGGGTCTTGTCGCTGTCCTCCCGCAGATCTCTTATTCGTGGATAGTATGCCATGATATATCTTTCCTCCTTAATGTTATTTTTGCAAGTCTTTTTTAATAATATAACATATTTCTTTATTTTCTCTTGACAAACCACATCTATATATGTTATAATATACACACTGCCCAAGAAAAATATTGGTCAACATAATATTTTGCAAAGGAACATACCTGCACATCTTTAAAAATTTTCCGAAAGCCCTTGACATTCACCGAAATATATGATATACTGTAAACATTAAACGAAAGGCAGGTGAATGTTATGACAAATATAAACGTTCGCATAGGGAATATCATTCATCTGCGCTTCAGGCTTTAGGCGGCAAACGCTTGTAAACGTATATGATGAAATGCAGGTATTCCCCTATGGGGAATGCCATTTTTATTTTTACCGTCTGAAGGAGTTTGTTTATGAAAAACGAAAAAATTTCATCGGAAACATCATTGTCTAATGTAATGTATATGCTGAAAATTCTGTGGCACGGAAGTCACGGATATGTTCTTTACACGTTCATTAAGGAATTTATCGAAAACGTATTCTGGACGATTTTTTCGGTGTATCTGACGGAATGGATATACGAAGCTATTGAAAATGAAACTCCCTTCGGAGTGCTGGCCTCCTTTGTGGGAGCTATGTGTATCGGTCATGTATGCATTCATATAAGCGCAGCCATACATCAGCTTTGCGAAAAGCAGTTTCTGCCTGAAATGTACAGGGATTTTTACAAGCGTGTTATCCGCAAATCCATTTCAATGGAGTATACCGAATTTGAAAAACCCGATTTTTACGACAAATACACCCGTGCCCTGAACGAGTGCCAATGGCGGGGAAACAATATCCTTTACTATTCCGCATATTTTGTGGCTGCCATTGCCTCTGTTGCCGCAGCAACGGTTATCGTTGCGGACGTTGACCCGGTGCTGCTGGTGTTTATCGTGCCCATGGTCGCAGTCTCAATGTATTTCGGTAAAAAAGAGGGAGACATCTACTATGCGCTTGATTTTTCCAACACCCGTGACGGGCGTATAGGCGGCTATGTGAAACGTGTTTTCTATGAAAAGAAATATGCGGCGGAGCTGCGTATCTTCAATATAGGAAAGCTGCTTCTCACCCGCCACGAAAAGGCATATGATGAAATGCAGGAAAGAACTCGCAAGCTCCGCAGAAAGCTGTGCATTATAGAGCCTGCCAAATGGGTGCTTTATAAGATATTATCCACCATACTGCCCTATATTTACATAGCCTTTGTGCTGAACAAAGGCAGCGCACCGACTGCCGCTTATATTGCCATGATACCTGCCCTGAGCACCCTTTCATGGCGCACTTCGGACGCTGTCGAGCTTATAGTTTCTCTTATTAAAGAAAGCGCATTTGTCGCAAATCTCCGTGAATTCCTTTCCTATGAACCGAAAACCGACAGCTCGGAGCTTGTAAAGGCTGAAAAGCTGACCGATATCAAAATAGAAAATATGAGCTTTACATACGAGGGCGCAGAAAAAGCGACTCTGCATGATGTCAATATATCAATACGAAAGGGAGAAAAAATAGCCATTGTAGGTCACAACGGCGCAGGCAAAACCACCTTTGTAAAGCTCCTTATGGGTCTGTATAAAGCCACCGAGGGCGAAATTTCCATAAGCGGGGTGAACATAAACAGCTATGAACCGAGTTCCTTTCACAGCCGTTTCGGCACGGTTTTTCAGGACTTGCAGATATTTGCCCTGCCTCTTTCCCATAACGTGCTTATGAGAAAGCCCGACAACGAAGCGGAAAGAAAGCTTGTGGAGGAATCTCTCCGCAAGGCGCAGTTCGGTGATAAGCTTGATTCACTTGAAAAGGGCATCGACACTATGGTCACAAAGGAGTTTGACGAAAACGGCATGGGTCTTTCGGGAGGCGAGGCGCAGAAGATCGCCATTGCAAGGGTATTTGCCCGTAAGCCCGATATCGTTATCCTTGACGAGCCGTCCTCAGCCCTTGACCCTATAGCCGAGTATAATATGTATAAAAATATGCTTAGCGCCTCGGAGGGTGAAACGGTCATATTCATAAGCCACAGGCTTTCCGCCACCCGTGACGCAGACAGGATATATATGTTTGAAAACGGAACGGTGATCGAACAGGGCAGCCATGCGGAGCTTATGGAGCTGAACGGTAAATACGCCGAAATGTGGAAATTACAGGCGCAGAATTATCTTGCACGGGAGGTGACGGCATGAGCGATAAAAAGGAAAAAATAGGAATAAAGCGGCTTATTTCCAACGTGTTCTATGTTCTGGGATACGCCCTCAAACACGACAGCCTTATGTCTGTATCATACATTGTGAGCCGCTGTATTTTCCGAGGCATCGGAGCGTTTGCCGACACGTTCCTTTTAATGAGGATCATCAATATCTTTACAACAACGGCGGATATCGGAGAAGTTTCAAAAGTCCTTGCCCTTATGCTCATTCTTGAGATAATAAGGTTTGCCATATTCAGATTCTGCGAACATTTCTTCTGGACAAGAATGATAGGCTTTTCGGGAGCAGTGCAGCGGGAGCTTATGACCAAGGCGCAGATGATGGATCTGAAATTCTATGACATTCCCGAATATTTCGATGATTATATCATTGCCGCCTCACAGTCGGAGGAAATGGCAAAAAAGGCAGTTATGAGCGTTGCGGACATTGCCTCCAGTCTGACCACAATGCTTGTTGCGGGAACAATGATAATCACCATAGACCCTGTTGTGGCGGTTTTCCCGGTGATAGGCTTCATTATCAATATAATCACACGGTTTATTATCACAAAGCTGGAATTTGAGTATGAGCTTGAAAAGGCGAAAATAAACCGAAAAGCAGACTACTCAAAGAGGGTTTTCTATCAGCCCGAATATGCAAAGGAGATAAAGCTTTCGGGAATTGAGGAAGCGCTTATAGAGCAGTATGACGAGGCTATCAATGAGGAGCGAAAAATGGCTCTGAAATATTCCCTGAAGATCATTCCTCCCACGCTTATAAACTGGATATGCACCTTTACATTATGCCAGTTTTTCGCCGTGCCCGTATATCTTGCATACCTTGCCATAGAGAAAAAGTCCATAGGGCTTGGAGATGTAGCCTCCCTGAAAAACGCCACAAATAATATCAAAAACTGCCTTGACGGCATGAACTATGCCCTGGTGGATTTCCAGAAGGTGGGGCAGTACGGAGAAAAATTCCGCAGGTTTATGGACTATGAAATAAACATCGAGGGCTGCGAGGGCACAGAGCCTGTTCCCGAAAACGACTGTACACTTGAATTCAAAAATGTCAGCTTCAAATATAAGGACAGCGAAAAATATGTCCTGAAAAACGTCAGCATGACTATCCGAAAGGGAGAAAAGCTTGCTCTCGTAGGTGAAAACGGAGCGGGAAAAACCACGCTTATCAAGCTTATCATGCGCCTTTACGACGTTACCGAGGGCAGTATTACCTTCGGCGGCACGGACATACGGAACCTTAACATAAAAGCATACCGTGAAAAAATAGGCGCAGTATTCCAGGATTTTCAAATTTACGGCGCGACCCTTGCGGAAAACATAAAAATGGAGCATATACCCGAGGACGACACGGGCGGCAGAGAAAAAATTCTTGCAGCCCTTGTACGAGCCGATTTTGAGAGCAAGCTTGCAAAGCTGCCCATGGGCATAGACACCGAGCTTACAAAGGAATTTTCCGACGAGGGGACAATGCTTTCGGGAGGCGAATCACAGAAAGCGGCAATTGCGAGAATGTTCATGAGAGATATGCCCATAGCTATCCTTGACGAGCCGTCCTCCGCCCTTGACCCCATAGCCGAGTACAGGCTTAACAAAAGTATGCTGGAAAACGCAGAAAATCAGGCGGTTATCCTGATCTCCCACCGTCTTTCCACCACAAAGGACGCAGACAGGATAATCCTCCTTGAAAACGGCAGCATAGCCGAAAGCGGCACTCACTCCGAGCTTATCGCAGGGGGCGGACAGTATGCGAAAATGTGGAGCGTGCAGGCGGAGAAATACTGTACGGAGATCTATGCATAATATATCCTCTGCGAAGATGAGCAGTATTTTTAAACAATAAGCCGAAAAGGGCAGTTGTCTGTTGCGGATAGCTGTCCCTTTCGGCATTAAAGGAACTTTCAAATAACCTCTTGCAATATATGGATTTTTGTGATATAATAGAAAACGGTAAATATTTTTACTGTAAAATCCGAATTTAACACATTAAATATACAAAGGGGCTGTTTTGGAATGAACTGGACAGAGGTCAGCATTTTTACCACCACCGAGG
This sequence comes from uncultured Ruminococcus sp., assembly GCA_947174365.1. Lineage (GTDB taxonomy): Bacteria > Bacillota > Clostridia > Oscillospirales > Ruminococcaceae > Huintestinicola. The sequence goes on from CAMWIR010000007.1 coordinate 38,111, forward strand.
GAATAGAGCCTGTCTGCGGCAGACTTTTGGGCGTGGGGGTAACAGGCTTTGTTATCCGTGACGCCAAGGATTTCGAGGATTTCTTAAACGATAAAACAGGCAACTGGGACTATATAGACGATGACCTTATGAACCTTAAAGACTGCGAAACCACCGTGACCTTTTATCTTGCGGATAATTCCCAGGGGGCGGATATGCTGGCAATGGTAAGAAGCGAAATGGCGGAGCTTAAAAATATGGACGAAGAGAATGCCTTCGGGCGGCTTGAAGTTACCCTTGCAAACGTCAAGGAGGAGGACTGGGCTAACAACTGGAAGCAGTATTTCAAGCCCATTGAAATAGGCAGCAGGCTGCTCATAAAGCCCTCATGGGAAGATTATGACGGCAGGGACGGGCGGACTGTCCTTGAAATAGACCCCGCATCCTCATTCGGCACAGGGCAGCACAACACCACACGGCTGGTTCTGGAATTTATAGAGGAAAATATACAACCCGACGCAAATGTGCTTGACCTTGGCTGCGGCAGCGGCATACTCAGCATTGCCGCCCTGCTGCTGGGAGCGGAACGTGCGGCGGCTGTGGACATTGACCTTAACAGCGTGAAAATAGCCCGTGAGAATGCCGAAAAAAATCATATTCCCTCCGAAAAATATTCAACTCACTGCGGCAATATCGTCACCGACAGCGCGCTGCGCAGCGAAATAGGCAACGGCTATGATCTCATCACCGCCAACATTGTAGCAGACGTTATAATTGCCATGTCGGGGCTTTTCCGTGAATTTCTGAAAAGCAACGGCAAGCTGATCGTTTCGGGAATTATAACCGAAAGAAGCGACGAGGTGCTGCAAAAGCTTGACGAATGCGGTTTCAAGCTTGTTACATTAAAGGAATCCGAGGGCTGGGCGGCAGCGTTGCTTACGCAGTAAACACCTATAACTCATCAAATATTAAAAAAATCCAAAGGGGAATTTATATAATGAACATATTCTATACATCCGAAAGCAAGATCTACAAGCTTGAGGGACAGAACAAAACGGAAATAATCTGCGGAAAGATCGTGAAGTACAAAGAGGCACTGGAGAGCATACGCCGCCGCAGCGACTGGAAAACCTCCGGCAAGGGCGCTGCATTTATGGGGGCTGCCCCTACTGCCGACCCCGAAAATATCTACGCACGTCTGAACGGTCTGGCAATAAACGGCGACAGACTTGTTTACGGCGTTACCGTAGACGCCTCCGCCTCCCTCTATCACCGCACCTTTGAGCGGACAGACGAAAATGAGGGGCTTATTTTATCAAGCAATGACCTGAGCTTCGGCGCATTTGACTGCATGGACGGCAAAATGGCTGTAAGCATGGGTCATGCCGCAGGCGAGCTGCACATTGCCGTAATGACCCCGCCCGCATCGGGCTACACCGAATACACCGACGGCGACACCACAGAGGAAAACCCCTGGTGGAGCAGGAGCGTTCACGACAGGATATATTTTTCCACCGCAGGCAATGCCCGCAACGAGTACGGCGCAGTGGGCGCGGTCTCCCCGAGAGCGGGGGCGTATCTTGACGTGAAAGCGGGGGAAATGAAAGAAATTTTATCGGACGAAAAGTACGATTACATAAAAATAAAGGACGACAAATCGGGCAACATCTACTGTATCCGCCAGCCCTACGGCGGCGAAAAGCAGGAGAGCGGCGTTAAATTTTCCGACATTATCCTGTTCCCTTATCGAATTATCAAGGGATTTTTAGGGTGGCTCAACTTTATGTGCACTATCTGGGGCGGCGAGGCTCTGAAAAACGGCGGCAATGACAATAACACTGCTCCCGGATTTATGAAAGCAAAAAACCGCAGCCCAAGGGATATCATCATTGACGGCAACATCATCAAAGCGGAGGAAAACGCCAAGAAACACCAAAATGACGACGATATGTCGGGACTTATGCCCCTGTCCCGTGTGCTGCTTAAAATTGAGGCGGACGGAGAGGAAACCGTTATCAAAAAGGGAGTTCTTGACTATACCGTATGTCCCGACGGCAGCCTGCTCATCTCCAACGGCAGGCATATAATCTCGGTAAAGGACGGAACCGAGACCCATATAGCAAAAGCATATCTTGCTATGAATCTGACGCCCTTTGAGGAATAAGGAGTTTTCAAATTGGAAATAGGCGGAGTAAAAATATCGGGAAAAGCAGCCCTTGCCCCCATGGCTTCCGTGGCGGACAGGGCTTACAGGCTTATTTGCAAGGAGCAGGGAGCGGGATATCTTGTTTCTGAAATGATCTCCGCCAAAGGGCTTTGCTACGGCGACCGCAAGACCGAGGAGCTTTGCACGGTAGACGACCGTGAACGCCCTTATGCCCTGCAAATTTTCGGGGAGGAAAGCGCCTACTGCGGCAGAGCGGCGGGACTTCTGATGAAATATAAGCCCGACATTCTGGATATCAACATGGGCTGTCCCGTGCCGAAAATTGCGGGAAACGGCGCAGGCAGCGCACTGATGAAAGACATTGACCGAGCCTACAGCATTGTAAAAGCGGCAGTGGAAAATTCCGACGTGCCCGTAACGATAAAGATACGTGCAGGCTGGGACGAAGAGCATATCAACGCCCCCGAATTTGCAGCGGCAATGGAATCGGCAGGGGCGGCGGCAGTAGCAGTCCACGGACGGACAAAAACGCAAATGTACCGCGGCAAAGCCGATTGGGAAATTATAAAGCAGGTTCGTGAGAAAGTGAAAATCCCCGTTATCGGCAACGGTGACATCACGACCCCCGAGGAAGCCGTTCTGATGTACCGCCAAACAAATTGTGACCTTGTAATGATAGGACGGGGCAGCTACGGAAACCCATGGATATTCCGTGATGTGGAAAGCTTTATCGCAAACGGCGCCAACGGCAATGTCCCCGCCCCCCCAAGCCTTGAAGAACGGCTCAGCGTTATGCTAAAGCAAGCGGAATATGCCGTAAGCTTCAAGGGCGAGCGCATTGCCATGAAAGAAGCCCGCCGAACCTGCGCATTCTATCTTCGCGGGATAAAGAACGCCGCCGCCTACCGCAGCCGCTGCGGTACTCTTCAAAGCCTTTCCGACCTTGAGAAGCTTGCGGAGGAGATCTTGCACAATGAAAATTAGCATAACCAAAGCCCTTTTGGCGGATATTCACCGAATTGCCGAAATTGCCGCCCAAAGCTTTCCCGACCCTTGGACGGAAAAGGGCTTTTCCGATGAACTAACACGTAAGGGAGCGCTGTTGCTTGCCGCAAAGGACGAATCGGGAAACATCCTCGGATATATCACGGGAGATGCGGACGAAAGCTTCGGCTATATCGCCTCTGTCGCCGTGGCAATATTCGCAAGAGGGCATGGCGTTGGGACTTTGCTGCTTAAAGGATTTGAAAAAATGCTCCCCCCGTCCGTCTGCAAAATAACTCTTGAAGTGCGGGAAAGCAACTCTCCTGCCATTTCCCTTTACGCAAAAAACGGCTACAAACAAATCGGGATTCGCAAAAATTTCTACGGCGAAATAAACATAAACGGCATGTTAATACCCCGTGAAAATGCGATAGTTATGGAAAGGATCATAAAATGAGCGTTAAAATTTTAGGGATAGAATCCTCTTGCGATGAGACTGCCGCCGCCGTTTCGGTGGACGGACGAACTATTTTGTCGGATATTATCGCTTCCCAGGCGGCGGAACACGGCAAATTCGGCGGAGTAGTGCCCGAAATAGCCTCCCGCCGCCACTGCGAGAATATTCTCGGTGTTGTAAAGGAAGCCCTGCACGCCGCAGATATGCAGCTGTCCGACCTTGACGGCATAGCCGTAACCTATGCCCCGGGGCTTATCGGGGCGCTGCTTGTGGGCACAAGCTTTGCCAAAGGCCTTGCCCTGTCCGCAGGGCTGCCCCTTATCCCCGTCCACCATATCGCAGGACATATCGCCTCAAATTATATCGCCCACAAAGGATTAACGCCGCCCTATATCTGCCTTGTTGCCAGCGGCGGACATTCCCTTATAGTCGAAGTCAAGGACTATACCTCCTTTAAAATCCTCGGACGCACCCGTGACGATGCCGCAGGCGAGGCTTACGACAAAGCCGCCCGTGTGCTGGGCTTTCCATACCCGGGAGGAGTTCACGTGGATAAAGCCGCAGCTTCAGGCGACCCCTCCAAATATCACCTGCCCGACCCCAAGGTTTCGGGAAACGACCTTGATATGTCATTCAGCGGCCTCAAAACCGCCGTTATAAACATTGCCCACAATGCAGCGCAAAAGGGCGAAGAGCTTGACAAAAACAGCCTTGCCGCCGCCTTTCAGCAAACCGTGTCAAACGCCCTCGTCAGCCGCATTTTAACCGCCGCCGAAATAACAGGCTATAAAAAGATCTCCGCCGCAGGAGGCGTTGCCGCAAATTCGGGACTGCGCAGCCTTTTGCAAAGCGAATGCGAAAAAAACGGCATGGAATGCTTCCTGCCCCCCATAAAGCTTTGTGGCGACAACGGCTCAATGATAGCCTGTCAAGGGTATTACGACTTTATGGCAGGCAAGCGGGCAGATGAAAGCCTGAACGCCGTTGCAACCATGGAGCTTGAATAATGCATAATAAATGCCAAAAATTATCCCCCTGCTGACAGTACAGGGGGATTTTTTAACGATACAAAACTCAATCTTCCATTAATATCCTATGAATATTCTCAACAGATCTTGCAATAAGCTTTTTAAACAGCGGAGCGACTCTGTCCGCCGTCTCCTGCACTTCCGCATGGGAAAGAGGACGTGAAGAGACCCCGCAGGCAAGATTGGAAATGCAGGAGATCCCCACGACCTCCATTCCGCAGTGTCTGGCCGCCACAGCCTCCGCCGCCGTGGACATTCCCACAGCGTCCGCCCCTAAAGTCCGCACCATGCGCACCTCCGAGGGGCTTTCATACTGAGGCCCCGTCAGCTGTATGTATACACCCTCACGCAGCCCTATATCCAGCTCCCTTGCCGCACTTTTCACACCCTCTCCGAACCGCTTGCTGTATATCTCGCTCATATCCGGGAACCTCGCTCCCAGTTCGCTCACATTCTCCCCAATAAGAGGCGAGGGCGCCATGTTTATATGATCCCTTATCAGCATAAAATCTCCGCATTCAAACCCCCAGTTCACGCCCCCCGCCGCATTTGTAAGAAACAGCGCTCTTGCCCCCATAAGTCTCATAAGCTTGATAGGCATGACCACTTCATTCATAGCATACCCCTCATAATAATGCAC
>CAMWIR010000008.1 GCA_947174365.1 uncultured Ruminococcus sp.
ACACCAGGCTATTCGGCTGCAGCGTCAGATGTTTATAAGATACATAAATATAATATATTGTGAAATTGGATTTTTCGTGAACTGCAGAGAGGACGCAAAAAATGTATATGTCAAATCAGGTTTAAGTTCAATTTAGTATAAACGGTGATATAAAAAATGACATTTTGTCTTCAAACCCCAAAGCAATCCACCTCGTATTTTTTCAGCCCCGCAAGCATTGCATTTTTAAGCTCAAACCGTTTTGACGTATCCTCCTCACGGGAATATTTGCGAATGATCTCACAGAACACCGCCGCCTCCGCATATTCAAAATTATATTCGTAAATAAACGGATTGATAATAAGTGTAGGACATATTTCAAGCATGACCTTGTCGGGTTTATAATCTTTGCTGTACTCCTCAAATTTCACCGCCCGGACAAGCCTTGCGCCCTCGTATTCGTAATACTCTCCGCTTGCCGAAACATCGCCCGTTTTATTGTTAAAAATGTTGCAGCTTACTATCCTGTTTTCATCATCATAAACCGAATGCACAAGCTCCGAAAAGCTCGGTGACGGCACACCCCGCTCATTGTTCATCACAAAAAAAGTCACAAGATCTTTTGCATTGTTATCATACAAATAAAACGTTATCCTGCTGCTATAGCCCGGCATGGGAAATTCCGACAAAACAAGCTTGTCTCCGTCAAAATAATAGAACGTGTATTCCTTTGCCGCAGACGGAAGCTTTCCGCGCAGGGGCGAAAAAAGACATTTGTTATAGTCGACGTGCCGCAGGATATCGCCTCCGAACATATTCCTGCCCGATAGGGAAAAGGAAATATCCTTGCCGTATTTCACCGTGTATTTTTCCCTGTTCCTGTAAATATCCCAATCGCAGCGTGCTGTAAAATTATCCCGTATTTTACCGAAGCTTTCATCTGCAATTTTCTTGAATTTGTTTACATCAATAAGCATTTTTATTTGTCCTCTCAATAAACTGATTTACGATCTGATTTTTTTTATGATTCCATATTATCACATTTTTCAAGGCAAGTCAAGTACTGCAAGCTGTTTCCGATAAAGCTCATTATTGACAAAGCCAAATTTTTCTGTTATAATTTAGAAAATTTATTATAAAACGAGTGATTATATGTTCGGGGCATTATTCGGAGATGTAATAGGTTCATATTATGAAATTCATTGTACAAAGGATTACGATTTTTCATTAAATAAGGAAAGCACCTTTACCGATGACAGCGTTTTAACTGCCGCCGTATGTAAAGCTATACTGGTAAACAGCAACCCCATAGAAAAAAGACAAACGGAAAAAAGAGCAAGAGAATATGCCGCTTGGTATAAAACATTTTATTCCTATTTTCCCAATGCAGGCTACGGAAATTTATTTTCCGTGTGGGCTTCCGATCCGCGGAATATGACAAAACAGCGAAGCTACGGAAACGGTGCGGCAATGCGTGCTGTACCGATAGGATACGCCTATGATAATATTGAACAGGTCTTGCTGCAAGCTAAAGCAAGCTGTTTGTATACCCATAACAGCAAAGAAGCAATCAAAGGGGCGCAGGCTGTGGCTTCCGCTGTTTTTCTTGCAAACCGTAAAGAATCCAAAGACTCTATAAAAAAATTTATATCTCAAAGCTTCAAATATGATCTTGATTATTCCATTAAAGATATCAGACCGTTCTATAGCTTTGACAGCAGCGCAAATTACAGCGTTCCTCCCTCAATCGTTGCTTTTTTGGATTCTGATGATTATGAAAGCGCTGTACGAAATACCGTTTCTCTCGGGGGCGACGCCGATACAATGGCTTGTATCGCGGGCGGGATTGCAGAAGCCTTCTATGGTGAAATGCCCGAATATATCAGAAAATTTTGTTACGGTAAGCTCGATCATACAATAAAAAGTGTTGCAGCGGAATTTTGCAGAAAATATCATATTTCGCTGTATAGAAATTAATGGTCAGACCCCAAAGATCGCATAACTGTTTTCGTCTGCCGATATGGGGATATAATCGCTTTTATCGAGCACCGGCAAACCGTTTATATAAGCCTTTAAAATTTCCCTGCTCATGTTGGTGATGTCCGCCCGGCCTACAGCCTCACGGGGGTCAATGAGCAGCACCTCGCTGTTCTCATATCCGTCGGATACGGGCGTTCCCGAAATATATTCCATTTTAAAAACCACGCACCACTGACAGGGCTTGAACTGCACTGCCGCTACAGACTTTGCCCTTGCAGTCACCTTTGTTTCCTCAAATATTTCCCTCTCCGCCGCAGCGGTAGGCAGTTCATTTTCCCTGACAAATCCTCCCGGCAGCAATATCCTGTCCTTTGCCGTGCCGTAGGTGTGCCGCACCAAAAGCACCTTTCCTTCTATCTCTACAATTCCGCAGACGGTGTAATATTTGTTGTTCATATCTCTGCGCCTCCTTTTCTTAAAATTTTTCTGCCGTATATCATATAATACCCCAACCCCGCCATATCCGCCAGCGCCCACCCAATGGGCACAGCCCACCATATCCCCAAAACGCCCACAGCAGGGATTGCCGATAATATGTAAGCCAGCGCCACCCTTGTCCCAAGGGAAATTACCGTGAGTATCACCGACATCATAGGTCTCCCCACTCCCCTGTACAGCCCGTACAGCAAAAACAGGCAGCCTATGCCGCAGTAAAACGCACCCTCGATATGCAGGTATCTTACCCCCTCCGATATGATCTTTGTTTCCTCGCCGCTTACAAATATTTCCATAAGCTGACGTGAGAATATCCACACGGCAGCCGAAATTATCAGGCAGAAAATTACCGATATCATAAGGGCTGCCTTGAAGCCCTCTCTTATCCGTTCCCTTTTTTTTGCCCCGAAATTCTGTGCGGTAAAGGTGGAAAATGCATTGCCGAAATCCTGGGCGGGACTGTAGGCAAAGGCGTCTATCTTTACCGCCGCCGCAAACGCCGTCATCACAACTCCCCCGAAGCTGTTCACCACTCCCTGCACCATTAATATACCCAGATTCATTACCGACTGCTGCACGCAGGTAAGCAGGGAAAACCCCGCAATTTCCTTTACGGAATTTATGCTCAAAGCCTCCCCTATTCTAAACTCGCTTTTGTCGAATTTAAGGTAGGGTACTTTTATAAATGCATACACCGTTATCCCCGCTGCCGAAATGTACTGGGCAATGACCGTAGCTGTTGCCGCACCTTGAACTCCATAGGGAATAACGACCACAAACAAAATATCCAGTCCTATATTAAGCAGTGCGGAAACCGCCAGAAATATCAGCGGCACTGCCGAATTTCCCACCGCCCGCAAAAGGCAGGCGAAAAAATTGTAAATGAACACAGCAAATATACCGCAGAAAATAATTTCCAGATAATCCCTCATAAAAACCCATATTTCTTCGGGCACATTCATAAATCCACCGATCCTGTTAAGCAGCAGAAAAGCCGCACCGTTAATAAGCACAGTCAGCAGGAAAATCAGAATAAAGGAAGCGACAATACCCTTTTGCAGTTCCTTGATGTCGTTATCTCCGAAGCGAATGGAAAAAAATGCCCCGCTGCCCATACAAAGCCCCAGCAGAATAGAGGTGAGAAAGGTCATAAGCGTAAACGCAGAACCTACCGCAGCCAAAGGGTCTGCCCCAAGCACACGCCCCACAATGAGCGTGTCCGCAATGTTGTAGCACTGCTGAAGCAGGTTGCCTATCACCATAGGCAGCGTGAATCGCAGCAGAGATCTTATAATAGGCCCGTTTATCATATCCGTTTGCATATTCTTTCCCATTGAAAAGTTCACTCCGAATTTTTGTTTGACTTTATTATACCATTTTATGTGGAATTTTGCAACAGCCCTTTTGGTGGATAAAGCACAGCCGCAATAAATATGAGGCAGGATTTTTGGCCATGCCTTCGAACACGCTTGTTCATTATTTGTTATTATAGATTATGATTTAATTTAACAAATCCTCCCCAACATTCCGCATAAAAACCGCCACTATATATACAGAACGTTCGATAAAGCGAAGGAGTCCTTCAAATGAAACTTACAGGAGAAATAATAACCCGTTACTCGCAGAAGATATACGGCTTTGCCTTTGACAAGCTCTGTGACCCCGACAGGGCGGAGGAGCTTTCCCAGGAAATTATTCTGGAGCTGCTCAAATCCGCAGCAAGAGGGCAGGAAGTTGATAACCCCGACGGCTATGTTTACACCGTCTGCCGCTATGCCTTTGCAAAAAGCCTGCGAAAAAAATACCGCAGCAGGGAAATTTCCGTAGAAGATCACGTGAGCGGGGATAACCCTATCCCGTCTAACGAAAACATCGAGGAAAACACCGAGCAAAAGCTGCTGACGGCAAGACTCATGCGGGAAATCACCCGCCTTTCCAGAAACCACAGGCAGGTCACGGTCATGTTTTACTTTGACAATATCCCCGGTGAGGAAATTGCAAGGCGGCTGGGTATTCCCCATTCCACTGTAAGATATTATCTCGGCGAGTCACGGAAAAAGCTCAGGGAGGGCATTGATATGAGTGAGAATTTGAATTTTGATATTATTAAAATAGCCGCAGGGCACGACGGCAATGTTATCGATATGAAAATGCACGGTCTGGCGGACAATCCGCTGGTTGCGGGCATAGTTGCGGCGTGCTGCGAAAAGCCTCTGACGGTAGAGGAAATTTCCCGTGCCATAGGCGTGGGGGCTGCTTATCTGGAATATTATCTTGATGACCTTACGGGTATGGACTATATGAAAAAAGTCGGCAATAAGTATGTTACCAACTTCTACCTGCGCACCCCGGAAAGTATGGTAAAGTCTGAGAATTACAGCTATGTAAATGCTGCTGCCCCTGCAGTTACCGCCCTTGACGCTTTGCAAAGCCGTATGGACGATATTCTTGCCATTGGCTTTATGGGCAGCGACCTTGACAGGGACAGCCTTACATGGATGTTTTACGGCGACCTTATAAAAACTCTGATAAGTTCGGCATATACCTATCCTTTGGATAAGGGCAGAAAATACCATGATATGCCGAATCCTCTGCGGGCGGACGGCAGCGCTCACTGGGTATGGGCGGCAATAAACAGCAAGCCCCGGAATCCCGTTTCCACAGCGGAGGGCTTCGATGAATATTCCGAATCCTGTCTGTCCTTTAACGGCGTAAAGACACGCTCCGCAGATGACAAAATATTCTCTCTGCAATTCGATTTCGGCACGGGCTGGCGTGAATTTAACGGCGAGGAGCTGTCGGCGCTGGGCAGGATAAGGGAACTTATCCTCTCGGGCGCAGAGCCTACTGAGTATGACAAATTCATAATCGCCAATATGTCAAAGAACGGCTATGTGACGGTAAGCGGAGGCAAAATGCGCCTGAATCTCCCCTACATGGCCGCAGAGGAATACAAGAAATACCGTGACATTATCGAGGATATATGCGAAGAACTGGGCAGGGATTTCCTGCTGGAATATATCAAAGGCTCGGGTCGGCTGACGGAATCGGATATTCCCGCTTATCTTGATGAGGATATGCGTTTTTACTACAAATACAGCAATGTAAAGATCAGGGAGTTCTTCCAGATCATTAAATATAAGGGGCTGTTGTCCCTGCCCGAAAACCTCGAAAATTCGGCATTCTGTACGCTGGTTTATGAACAAAAAGCAAAAGGTTAAGAGGCAGGAAGTGAGATAACGGCAGGTGTTTATTTGCGGATGATGCTAACGTTGCTAACGCAGCCGCAAAATCTGTGAAAAAATGCGCCGGGCGGGCAAATCGTCCGGCGTATTTTCTGCTTCTTGCTTCCTGCCCCGGCAGGCACGGCAGGCAAAAGTTACAATTGAAACCATTCTGTAACTATTATGTTGTTTATACATTTTGTAAAATTTGGGAATTTTATTTGATTTTGTAAGAAGTTACAAAAAAAATCAAGAAAGTGTAAACAAATGCCCAAATTTGTTTTGAAAGAAGTGTTTTTAAAGGGGTAAAATATTTTGATTTTCGTCAAAGTGTACAAAAACGGGTGAAAAAATTTTTTTGACAGAGCGGAAAAATTACGGTATAATTACAAAAGTGATTTAATATGGATTGTGTTTGTAACCAATTTGTAATAATTTAAACTTTAAAGAACGTTGCCCGCAGTGCGGAAAATGAATTAAACTTTCCGTAAAAGCGAGGGTTGAAGAAATGCAAATGAGATTTGATAAATCCCTGTAAATAGCGTTTCGGATAGGAGCACGGAAGAAATATGGCTGAATTTATGAGTACCGGAATAAGGGCGAACCGTCCGGCAAACAGAATAAAGAAACACATATCCCGTGCGGCAGCGGTGCTTGCGGGGATAGGGGTATTTACGGGAGCGGTTGTTTTCTGCATAAGCTCGTCCAACGAGATTACGATTACCGAAGAGGCAATGGACGCGGATATTCCTGTAGAGATGACCGATGCGGAGATCCCCGAGGAAACGGAAGAGACTATGGAGATAGTCAGCAGAACTTTTGCAAGGGCTGCGGGCGATTATATGGAGATAACCGTTGAGGCGGACGGCAGGAGCATAGTGGTGGCGGCAGCCCCCGGCAGCACTGCGGAGGAAGTTCTCGAAAAAGCGGGACTGAGCCTGGGCGATGACGATGTTATGGACATTGAGCCGGGCGAGGTGCTCAGCGGCAACAGGGTCATTACTCTGAGCCGTGTGGAATATGTTGAAAAGACCTACAGGCGTGAATATGAGCTGGACACCGAGTACCGCGAGGATGACAGCCTTCCCAGAGGGGACAGCAAGGTAGTTACCGACGGGGAAAAGGGCGAGATGATCGTTAAGGTACGTTCCAAAATGGTGAACGGAGAAAAGGTTGACAGCGAGATAATAAGCAAGGAAATTACCGTTAAGGCAGTGCGCCCTGTGGTTGCCATGGGCACGCTGGAGGTGGACGAATACAGCTATGCTGCTGCCGACCCCGAGGAGCGTGAGCCCGAAGAGGAACGCATTTACGCCAAGGATAATTCCGATTCGGATAAATATGACACTGATTCCTATGAGCAGAGACTCGAAGAAGAGGATATTACCGTGACAACTGCTCCCGAGGAAGAGGATATAACGGTATCGGAGACGGCTGTTAATTCCGACAAGATACTGGAGCCTGTGTATTCCGTATGGACAAAGCCCGAGGAACCGGAGGTTCCCGAGGATATATATGAGGATCCCGAACCTGTGGTGACCGAAGCTCCCGAAAAGGAAACGGTGGACGGTATGGCTGTTGTTGAGGGCAGCGAGGGCATTTGCCTGGACGGCAGCAAGCCTGTATCGAGATTTGCTCCCGAGGGCGTCAAGCTCGACGAGAACGGCATTCCCGTGAACTATAAGGAAATTCACAGAGGCGAATCCTGCGCATACACTGCGGAGGAGGGCGCGCTGATGTCCACCGGTAAAGAAGTTTTCCAGGGATATGTGGCAGTTGATCCCGACATTATCCCCTATGGCTCCAAGCTTTACATAATTGCCGATGACGGCGCTGTTTACGGTTATGCCGTGGCTGCGGACACGGGTTATTCCGTCGGCGAGGGTCACATTATAGTTGACCTGTTTATGGCAAGCCATGATGATTGCGTTCAGTGGGGACGCAGGAATGTGACCATTTATGTGCTGTAAGAGGCAAGAGGTTGAGAAGCAAGAGTCAAGAGAGTGTGCTTCTTTCTGAAATTTGAATAACTGTTCTGACCGGCGGTCTTTGAGCTTTAAGGACTGTCGGTCATGTTTTTTGACGTTTTAGCCTAATTACTTGTAGTTCATATTAAGATAATTATACTATTTGTATTAAATGTGACGTTTTGTTTTTTATGTTTATAAGGATTTGTTTGCGGAAATATGTATTTTACAAATAGTTGATTTTTTTGGTAAACTACTGTTTGTATTGGGAATTGTTTTCTTTTCAGGTAAAGTCAGGAAAATTACAAATGGGCATATATTATTAAAATATACTTATAGTATTAAAACCGGCTTTTGCTGAGGAAGCTTTGCAGAGGTAAATTCTGGATTATACAATATGTTAATACAAAATGAATTATACTTAAAGTAATTAATGTTATTTATTACCAAATATTACATTGAGGTTTGTACAAAACATTAATCAATATTTTGGAAAATATGAATTTTGGGAAAAATGGACATTTTTCAACCGAAAAATTCGGCAAATATTTTAGAATTATTTTTTTTAAGCCATTGTTTTTTTTTGAGTTTGGTGTTATAATTAATATAGGTATAAGTGTGTTATAATGTTCGTATTAATACCTGAATATTCCAATATGGGCTGCTTTACGGCTTTAGCAGGCAAGTGTATGCGGCTTGCTGTGCTGTTTCGCTGTAGGGATATGACCCGAAAGGAGAATTACATATGAGTTTATTTGATTCCGCCGCCTTTACGCTGACAGAACAGGGACTTGACGCTGCCTGGTATAAACAGCAGGTGATAAATCATAATATTGCGAATGTCAGCACCCCCGATTACAAGGCTAAGACGGTGAATTTCGGGTTAGTGCTTAAAGAGCGGGCAAAGTGCAAGTATCACGATCACACCGCCTGCCCCGATGACAGCACCAGGGAAAAGCAAAAGACCGATCCTATATGGGTGACGACTACTTATGAGACCAACACCAGGCAGATACTCAACGGCAACAATGTTGACATTGAAAAGGAAGCCAAGGAGCTATCGGACACCCAATATCAGTACAACACCATGATAGATTATCTGAACAGTCAGTACGCCATGATACGAATGGCGATAAACAAATAAGGAGGCTATGAGGCATGGCATTTCTTCCCTCTCTTGAAATAGGCTACTCGGGGCTTTCGGCTCAGAGGCTCAGGCAGGACATTATTAATCAGAACATTTCCAATCAGTATTCCTACAACACCTCCACGGGGCAGCCCTACTGCCGCCAGCTTACGGTGTTTACAGAGCAGAAGGATTTTGCGGGGATACTCAATAAGTACACCACGAGGTATGAATCCACTCATCACAGGGGCGTTTACTATCGGGCAAATCTCGACAAGTGGCGCAATGCGGGAGTTACGGTGGCGGCGGTCATTGACGACGACGCTCCCTTTATCCCGGTTTACGACCCGGATAATCCACTTGCTGATGAAGACGGTTATGTATATCATTCAAATGTGGACAACACCAAGGAACAGATCGACCTTATGGCGACCCAGCGCGCTTACGAGGCCAATGTTTCCGCTATCAATGCGGTCAAGGCCATGATGAGCAAGGCTATGGAACTTAAAGGCTCGTGATCGGCGGTACGGCTGCTGTGCAAGCACAGCCAATCAATCTTGAAATAAAGGAGTTCGGTTTAAATGTACATAGTTCCTATCAGCTCGTCCATTCAGCCCCTTAACATTCTTTCCCAGAATGAAATGGCTGCTGCGGGCGATGACAGAGGGATAAAGGGTCCTACCTTTGCGGATGTTTTCAGAGAGATCATGGGCGACATGGAGGACACGCAGCAGGTACTGAATGAGGACGCTGCGCAGCTTGTTATGGGCGGCATTGACGATCTTCACACTATTTACAATCACATTACTAAGGCGCAGGTCGCTGTGGAGACTTTTGTGGCAGTGAAAAACGCCTGCCAGCAAAGCTACGATCAGATCCTCCAGATCTCCATGTAATATGTCAGCAAGCTGACATGCGGTGGCGCCGCGGCCACTCGTTGGGAATGTTTGAGCCATTCGTTTTGGTTGTGGCTCGGCAATGTTTATGCCTTGCGGGTTTTGACTGCATTTCGGAGCATGTTTGCTATGGTGATCTTGTATAGTTTTATCGAGTATTTAGAGCAGGGTCGGAAATGAGGCGGCTTGGCAGCTTATCTGGTCGGCGGGAGCAAACTCCTGCCTCTTGCCTCTAAACCTCTTGCTTCTAATAGGAAAGGGCTAATACACGGAATGAATGAAAGAGTGCAGAAGACTGTAACTGTAGTCAAAGAGTTCTGGTCTTCAAAAGATAAGAAAACTAAGGGGCTGCTGATCGGCGGCTTGGCGGCGGTGCTTATTGTTGCCATTGTGGCGGTGATACTGCTTAACCGCAAGGATTATGTTGTGCTTTACGAAAACCTCGAAAATACCGAGGCGGCGGAGATAGTGGCGCTTATTGAGGACGCAGGCTATGAATGCACCCTGAAGGGCGGTACGATTACCGTTCCCGAGGGGACGGAAAACGCTATAGCCATGAGCCTTGCGCTTCAGAAATATCCCCGTTCGCAGCTGAACTACCCCACTTACACGGAGAATGTGGGAATGTTCACTACCGAGTCGGAGTCTCTGGAATATGAGCAGATCGCCTTGCAGGAGCGCCTGAGTTCTATAATAGCTTCCATGACAGATGTTCGGGACGCGGAGGTCACACTGTTTAACCCGCCTCTCAAGAACACGGTCATTGAAGTGAACAAGAGGCTTCCCTCGGCGGCGGCTACGATATATCTCCGTGACGGGGTGGAGCTTACCAACGAGCAGATCGAGGGTATTACATATCTTATTGCAAATTCTTCGGGAGTGGCTGCGGATAACGTTTCCCTGGTCGACGGCAACGGCGTTCCACTGGTGCCGAAGGATATCCCTGTTGATGAGATAGCTGAGGAGATACGCAGGCTGCGTTTTAAAAATGAACTGGAAAATCAGATAAATGCCAAGATAAGAGATCTGCTGGTGCGGGCTTACGGCGAGGAGGGTTTCTCGTCAGCTGTAAACATGGTGCTGAACTTTGATACAAAGGTTTATGAGGACACGGTATACACCCCCTCCACCAATGATGAGCGAGGTATGCTCCAGCACACCGACGCTTCCCAGGCTTCGGGCTATGCCACAGCCCAGGGCGGCATTGTGGGCGTTGAGGTAAATGCGGATGATACATATCCTACGGGAGATACCGCAGGCAACGGGCAATGGACGGAAAACTCCGTTTCCAACACATATCTTGTAAACACCTACAAGGAGCAGGTGGAAAAGGCGGGGTATGTTATTGACGGGCTTTCCATTTCGGTGGTTATTTACACGGATTACCTTCCGGACGTTACCAGGCAGGATCTGGTGGAGCTGGTGGGAAATGCGGCTACTGTAAATCCCGAGCTTTTCAACGAGGTCGTTTCGGTTATCAGCCTTAATCCCTTTAATCCCGATGTTGCGGCGGATTCGGAGGCTATTCTCTTCGGGCTTACTCTCGATCAGCTTATTCTGCTGGGCGCAATACTGCTTGCTATACTTATTATACTTATCATTGTGCTGGCTTCTATCAGCTCGAGGAACAAGAAGCGCAGGAGAAGCTTCGAGAAGACCCTGCTCGAACAGCACGCTCTTCCCGAGGGCGAGACTTTGGTGGAGGATTTCTTCACTATCGGCGATCAGAGCTTTACCCCTGCGGAGATGCCAAGTCTTTTGGCGGAAAACGAAGTGGAGACCAAGGAGCAGGTCATCAGAAGAGAGCTGGCGGACTTTGCAAAGAACAGCCCCGAGATCGTGGCGCAGCTGCTGCGTAACTGGATAAAGGGCGACGAGGACGCTGTACACGTTCCCGAAAAGAGCGCACAGCATTCATGATAAAATGATAAAAGGGCAAAGGCATTGGCGGGACAGTGTTTCTCGCTTCCCGACAATGCCGCTACGATTTGTCGATAATATGAGGTCGGTAGGTTTTGTAAAGCAAGAGCCCGGAAAATAGCGGTCAACAGCAAATATTTTCCTGCATCCTGCTTCTTGCCTCTTGCCTCTGATAGCGGAGAGGATCAAATTATGAGTGATTTACTGGAGCTTTCTTCCAAGCAGAAAGCGGCGGTGGTGATTGCCGCTCTTGGGGCGGAGAATGCGGCTTTTGTTTACAAGTATTTCTCCAATGACGAGGTGGAGAGCCTTACCTTTGACGTTTCCAGTCTGCCCTATCTTGATGTGCAGACGGTGGACGGGGTCTTGGGAGAATTTTATGAGCTTTGCCTGACGCAGAAGGTAATTACCGACGGCGGTGTGGAATATGCCCGGGATGTACTTACCAAGGCCTTCGGCGAGGAGGCAGCGGCAAGACTTATGGAGAAGATCAACCGCTCCATGCAGTCGAAAGCCTTCGACTTTATCAGAAAATCCGACTACAAAAATCTGCTGGCTATTGTGCAGAACGAGTACCCTCAGACCATTGCCCTTATACTTTCCTATGCAAACTCAGAGCAGGCTTCGGCTGTGCTCAGCGAGCTGCCTAAGGAAAAGCGGGTAGAGGTCATCGAGAGAATTGCCAAGATGGATTCCGCTTCGCCCGACACGGTAAAGACGGTGGAGGCGACTCTCGAAAGAAAGTTTGCTTCCGTTGTTTCCATGGACACCACAGAGGTGGGCGGTATCAATACCGTTGCCGACATTCTCAACAAGGTCGACCGCGCTACGGAGAAATACATCTTTGATGAACTCACTGTGCGCGATCCTGCGCTGGTTGACGAGATCAAGAAAAAGATGTTCGTATTCGAGGATATTCTCGGACTCGATTCCATGTCCATTCAGAGATTCATCAGAGAGTGCGACACCAAGGATCTGTCGGTGGCTATCAAAGGCTCCAACGAAGATGTGGCGGCTGTGCTTTATGCAAATATGCCCAAGAGAATGCAGGACACCATTCAGCAGGAGATCGAATACCTGCATAATATCCGTATGCGTGATGTTGAGGAGGCTCAGCAGCGCATCGTAGGCATTATCCGTCACCTGGAGGAAGAGGGCGAGCTTGTTATCGGCAAGGGCGGAGAGGATGAAATAATTGCTTAAAATTGTTAAATCCAAGGTTTACAACTTTGACAATACAAAGCCTGTTGCACTGGGCGCTCCGAAACCTGCTCCGAAGCCGAAAAAAAAGGAGTCCGAGGAAGAGGCAGAGCCGAGGATTTCTCCGGAGGAGCTGGAGAGGATCCGTGAGGAGGAGCGGCGGAAGAAAGCCGAGGAGGACGCAAGGCGATTCAACGAGGCAGTTGCCGGTCGGTGCAATGAGATAATCAAAAGCCGCAAGGCGCAGATGGACGCAGAGTACAACCGATTGGTGGAATCGGGCACGTCCAATGCGGAGAGGATCATTGAGGACGCCAAGGCAAAGTCCCGCTCAATTTTTGAGGCAACCGACGAGGAATGCGCTCATTTAAAGGAAAAAGCCCGAATGGAGGGCTTTGAGGCGGGGTTTGAGGTAGGCAAGGCGGAGGCTGTGAGAGAATGCCAGAAATATCTGGACGCAGCTGCGGGGCTTATCAATGAGATAAACGCCAAGAAAGAGGCTTACTATGTAGCCAACGAGGTGGAATTGCAGGAAACGGTCATGGACATGGTGAAAAAGATCACCATGGAAGAGCTGAAATGCGACCCGTCGGTGATCGACAGGATATGCAGGAACGCTGCAAAGAATTTCCGCAATTCCGATTACCTTAAAATTTCCCTGTGCAAAGGAGAGGCTTCAAAGGAGTTTGTTTCCGACAGGGAGTTTGTGCAGTCCCTTATCCCCTTTATTCCCGAAATTGAGGTGGAGGAGCTGGACAGAGAGGATACCCCTGCGGGCACTGTTGTTCTGGACAACGGCTCGGAGATAATTGACGCTTCTATACCCACTCAGCTGGAATTTCTTAAAGAGATCATGAAAAGCTCCGGCGGCGGGGGAGATGAAGAGGTTGGGGGATTACCCGAAGAGGAGTAACGCTTTTGGCAAGAGGAAATGCGGCGCTGTATTACTGTGCGGCTGCGTTGTTTCTGTAATTCGATCCAATAAATTGTAATCGGAGATTGTTTTTATATGGATTTTCCGGCTATAAGAAACGCTGTCAGGACGGCGGAGCTGTACCGCAGTCAGGGCAAGATAGAAAAAATTATCGGTACGACCATTGAGGCCAGCGGCCCTGTGTGCAACATAGGGGACGTATGCCGCATATATAAAGAGGGCAGAGGCGGCGATTTTATCTATGCCGAGGCTGTGGGCTTCCGCCACGGGACGGTAATGCTTATGCCCTACACCGACATTGAGGGCATTGGCCCGGGGTCGGTGGTGGACAACACGGGCGACAAGCTTAAAGTAGGCGTTGGCGAATGCCTTATCGGGCGTATCATCAACGCTGTGGGCGAGCCTCTGGACGGCGGCGCGCCCATAAGGACAACGGAAAGCTATTCCATAGCGGGCGAGCCTGTGAACCCCCTTACACGCCCTGCTATTCATGATATAATCCCCTTTGGAGTGAAGGCCATTGACGGGCTTCTGACCATTGGCAGGGGGCAGCGTATGGGCATTTTTGCAGGCTCGGGCGTTGGTAAGTCCACACTTCTGGGAATGATAGCCCGTGAGGTGGAGGCGGACATCAATGTTATTGCGCTGGTGGGAGAGCGTGGCAGAGAGGTATTGGAATTCATTCAGCGTGACCTGGGACCGAAGGGTATGGCAAGGTCGGTTCTGGTGGTGGCGACCTCCGATCAGCCCTCCATGATGAGAAACAAGTGCCCCATGACCGCCACTGCCATTGCGGAATATTTCAAGGACAAGGGCAAGAATGTGCTGCTGATGATGGATTCTCTTACGAGATACGCTATGGCGCAGCGTGAAATTGGTTTGGCAACGGGAGAAGCGCCCATTGCAAGAGGCTACACGCCCTCCATATACACCGCCATGCCAAAGCTCCTGGAGCGGGCGGGAAATTTCGAGAATGGCTCTATTACGGGAGTTTACACTGTTCTTGTAGAGGGCGATGACACCAACGAGCCTATTTCCGATACGGTAAGAGGTATCATTGACGGGCATATTATCCTTTCCCGAAAGGTGGCGGCGAGGAATCATTATCCTGCCATTGAGGTGCTTGACTCGGTTTCCCGTTTGATGTCGGAAATTGCGCCGAAGGATCAGAAGGACGCTGCGGCGAAGATGAGGAATCTTTTATCCACATATTATGCCAATGCCGACCTTGTTTCCATAGGCGCTTACAAAAAGGGCACGAATCATGCTCTTGACGAGGCCTTGAAGAAGATCGACAAGATAAACGCATTTTTGCAGCAGGCAACGGATGAGGCTTACTCCTTTGAGGACACGGTGAAGATGATGAAAGCGGCGGTAAGCTGAAAGTTGTTGACCTGTTGAATTTGGGCGTGCAAAAGTGCAGGAAAAAATGTTATCCGAAACAAGATTTATATAGACCAACAAATAAATTATTAATTTAATTTTGAGGTGGTTCCAATGAAGAAATTCAAGTTTACTCTTGATAAACTGCTTGATTACAAGGGGCAGATACTGGACAGGGAGAAAAACGACCTGGCGGCGCTGAATGTGGAGAGGGCTGAGGCTCTTGAGCTGAAAGCGGGGCTGGAGGCGGAGCTGCGGCGTAATCAGGATGAGTTCAACCGCAAGGCTGCCGAGGGCATTTCTCCTATGGATATGCTGGTTTTTACCAATTACCACAATGTTCTGCGGACTCGCATAGAGGACACTCAAAAGGAAATAGAGGCGCTGGAGGAAAAGATAGCCAAGCAGCTGAATGTGGTGACCGAGGCTTCCAAAGAGGTAAAGAGTCTGGAGAAGCTGGAGGAAAAGCAGCTGGAGGATTATCGTTTTAAGGTGCAGAAGTCTGAGGAAAGCTTCATTGAGGAATATGTCAATGGGGCGGCGGTAAGGGCAAGCCTTGCGTCCATTAACGGTTAAGGGGCTGCCGGCGCGGGACTTTTGCTGTACTGTTGGCGAGAAAACGGCGGGGGATAATTTTTGGTCAAAACGCTTTTTCTGCGGTATTTCGATTTGCGGAAAGGGCGGTTGACATAAATATCAAGCAGCCTTGCTGTCAAGCGGTATTGGCTGTGCGGAAAGGAGGGTGAAGAAGATGAGCGAGTTTTTGAATTTGCAGGCGGCTTTGGGGCAGACGTCGGTCTTGTCGGGGCTTAGCGGTGCGAATGCACGGGGCGTGAGCGGCGACGGAGGATTTGGCGCTGTGCTTGGAGCTGTTATGGCGGATTCAATGGGCGGCGTGTCGGCTGCGGATATTTCCGCCGGCGTTAATGCAGATGTTTCACGGGCAGACGGTTTAGCTGACGGCAATGCCAATGTCGGCGAAGATGTTTCCGAGGACACGGCTGCGGCAGCTTTAGAGGCGGATAATGCTGCTAAGGCTTTGGCTGAGCTGTACGGCGCTTTGGGCGGCTTGGAAGGTTCTAACGGGGAATTGCCCGATGTGATGTTTACTTCCGAGGGCGCAAAGGCATTTATTTCGGTGTTGGAGCGGTATATTTCCCAAGGGAATGTTCCCCCGAAAGATATAGAGGAGCTTTGGAAAGATGTTTCGGCAGATGAGAAGGACGCTTATGCGGATATCCTCGGTGCTATCGCGCTGGGAAGCGTGGTGCTGCCCGATGAGAATGCCGAGATGTTCGAGGTAAGCTCCGAGGATGTGCTTGGGTTTGTGCTCAAAGAGGCAGGCAAACTGGCCATGAGGCCTGCGGCTTCAAGGAAGTCCGACAAGGACGAGGAAGAGGCTGCGTCTTACATAATGTCGGTATTTATTGCTCCAAGCTTTTCGGTGAACACGGAAACGGAGAACGCCGGTGCGGCAATTGCCGAGGGCGATCTTACAAGCGCTGTTCGGGGCGATCTGTCCCTTGCGGCAGACGAGGTTGTCGAAGCGGTACAGCATACAACCGAGAATATTCCTGAGGCTGATAATGGCATTTCTGCCGATGAAAACGCAGGCACGGTAAGCACATTTACTATGAGCGAGCTTGGCGAGGCGATAGCCGAGAGGGTGTTTGAAGCAGATCCCGCTTATGCCGATGAACTGGAAAAATTCTGCGGCGAATTTGCAAGTGAACTGAAAGCGGAGGTCGCTAAGGATATGGCGAATGCCGAAAGAGCTTTTGCGGCTGCTCCCGAGGATATCGGCAGGCAAGCTTTTATGGCAAGAGTTTCCGCTCCTGTGCATGAAGCGTCCGTTGCTCGGGTTGAGGCGGTTTTGAGGCAGAATGCGGCTGAAAATATTGAGGCGGCTGAGATGTCGGATGCCGTGATCGGCGGGACAGCAAGAGGTGAGTCCGAGGTTTCCGTGACAAATGCGGAAAATGACAATATTTCCGATAATGCTATCGGCGGGACTATCCCGGAGGACGACAAAAATGTCGGCATGAATGCTTTTGAGGGCGCTGTACAGGCTGCGCAGAATGCGGCAGTGCAAGGCTCGCGGGTATTTGAGACGGAGGAAGCTGCCTATGCCGAGGATGTTCCTGTAAGTCCTGCGGACACCGAGGAGATCGCAAGGCGCATTTCCGAGAATATTTCAAAGGGCAGAAATGAGAGCATTATTTTGCGGCTCGATCCCGAGGATCTGGGTGAGATAAAGGTCACTGTAAGCAGAAAGGCGGGAGAGACGGTGGTTGCTTTTGAGGCGCACAAGAGCGAATCCGCACAGCTTATAGGAGACAGAGCTGCGGCGCTGGCTGAATCTCTTGCGGCTAAGGGTATTGCGGTCAGAGAAATTTCCGTTACCGATATGAGCAGCAACAGCAGCGGCGGCAATGCGAGAAACAGCGGCGAGTTTTACGGCGGCAACCGTCATGCGAATACCGACGGCAGTGCAAACGGCAGCGCCAATAACGGCGCAGACGGCAATGCTTCGGGAAACGGCTACAGCAGGCATTATTACTTTGAAGAGCCGGAGGAGACCCCTGCGGCGGACGAAAGCTACTATTATAACAAGGAGGCGGATTTATGGCTCAGGGTATGACCGGTGTTTCGGCGGATGAGCTTATTAACAACGATTATTCCAAGTACAACAACAACGCCATAAAGACAGACGTTGACCCCAATGACCCCAGTAACAGCTATATGGATTTTGAGGGCTATCTGAAGCTCCTTTCGGCTCAGATGTCTAACCAGGACTTCAACAACTCCATGAGCGATTCGGAGTTCATTCAGCAGATGGCGTCCTATTCCATGATGGAGGCCATAAGCCAGATGAACAAGCAGTCTCAGCTTACTTATTCGGCGTCCCTTATCGGCAAGGCGGTAACGGTTACGGATGAAAGCGGCGCTCCGGATACGGGTATCGTTGAGGCGGTAACTATGACGGAAAAGGGCTGCAATATTCTTATCAACGGCAATCAGTATCCCTCCTCAAAGATCACCGACGTGGTGGACGGGGACATTTATTCAAGTCTCAATCTGTTCACGGGACATAAGGTTGAGGTCGAGGTTGCGGGCGATGATGGTACTACCACAGCTTCGGGTACTGTAACAAGCGTTTACATTAGCAACGGTCAGGGCTATGTGGTTCTGGACAAGAGGAATACATATCCGCTGGCTGCCATTTCCAAGATAATTGATGATAACCCCGATCACCTTTTATCACGCCCGGACGGTTCAAGCGGCAGAGATCCCTCAGCTGACGGAGACGTTCCCGCACCATCGGAAGGCACTGACAACAGTTCCTCACCCGAAAATGCAGGTGATGCAGCTGCTTCAGGCTCTGACAATTCACAGGGAACCGAAAATGCCGATAATTCGGGCGTTTCGGCGGAGAATGCGGCGGCGCTCCAGAGCGAGCTGGAGGCAAAACTCAGTTCGTCGGCTGTTAATGAATCTGCGGCGGCTTCTGCTTCGGGAACTGTTTACAGAGGCGTTGCGGGCGTTACCTCGAAAAAATCGAGGAATGCAGATGAGCGCAATGACGGAAGCAACAGTAACAGCGGTTTTGATACGCTGCTGGATATGCTGGACGGTACAAGTGCAGCAGACGGCAGAGGGCTGATGAGCTATGCAAGTGCGGCGGTAAGATCTAATCTGGAGGCTATCGCTTCAAGAAGAATTGCTCAGGTGGAAGAGCCTGTAGCGGCTTCGGGCGTATCGAGTGACAGCGACAGAGTTCCTGCTCCGTCGGTATACAATCAGTATATTACAGGGAATTCCGCTAATAATAATACCGAGAGTAATAATACTGTTGGAAATTCTGCGGGAGCAAGCAGGACAAACAGCACAAGCAGCAGAATGCCTGCACCATCGGCGTACAACAGCTATGTAAGCGGGAACACTACCCGTAATACCGCAAACAATGCAAACAGTGCAAATAATGCAGGAGCAAGCAGTACAAACACTGCGGTGGGCGGCGTTACAAGCCAGAATAATCTGACAGGCGGAAACAGAGTTTCTTCAAGAAACGCAAAGTCTACTTATGACACAGGGGCGCAGTACGGCAGCATTTCCGTTTCGGATATGGACGCGGCGGCGCGGAACCTGGAGACCTACACAAACAGCGGAAGCACTGTCGGCAGCAGCTATGCGGGAACAAGGTCATATGCACCCGAATATGTGCTTGAGGCAGCTTTTGCGGACAGCGTGGGCACAAGAATGGGAGATATCCGCTACATCGGCAACACCGATATTATGAACAGGATAGACACCTCGGAGGTCATCGCTTACACGCAGAAGGGCAGAGCGGTAACCGACATCGGCTGGTGCGGAAAAGGGAGACTGGGCGAGGTCCTCACATTCCCCGACGGCAAGCAGAGGGTAGAGGTCATTCTGGGAGATGATATTTCCTATTTCTACACAACGGGAAATTACACCTTGAATGAACTGTTCAACAAGAATGTTCCTGCGGGTTACTGGGTAGACAAGACTACTCCTCAGGAAAGAGCGCTTATGCACTATGCAGAGGAATACACTCCTGCGGAAAAGGCAGAGATGGAAGCTTTTGAGCAGTACTGCGTAAGGCATGCGGCTACTATGCTCTATTAACAGCATGACGGCTTATAAGCCTCGGTCAGACAGAGGCACGGTTTCTTTAAAGGAACCGGCAGATCAAAAATAAGGAAGGATGGATATGCTTACAAGCGACTTTTTACGCATAAGAGGTACTCCCGAAATAACCTCGGGGCAGGATGTGCAAGTCCAGCATGGGCAAGCACAGCAGCAAACGGCAAACGGCAGCACCTTTGCGGAAGAACTGCGGCAGAGAATAGCGGCGCAGAACGGATTTGCAGAGCCGGTGCGGCAGCCGACAACGGCCGAACAGCTGGAGATTATGTCGGGAATAAATTTTTCCAGGCACGCTGTGGAGAGAATAAACAGCAGGCAGATCGACGTTATGAGCGATAACCGCTTACAGCGGCTTTCCAGAGGCATGGAGCTGGCGGAGAGCAAAGGCTCGGACGATGCGCTGGTGATCGTGGACACTACCGCTTTTGTGGTGAATGTGCCCGGAAACAAGGTCATTACGGCGGTCGAGGCGGGAGATGTGCAGGGAAATGTTTTCACTAACATTGACACTGCGGTAATTATGTAAAGGCCGGAGGTAAGAATGCCGGAATTGGCTGACGCTAAAACCTTGGCAAGATTATAAAGGCAAACAATTTTATCAAATCTCAGAAAAAGGGTGAATGGTGCTTGGACCGTTTACGGAAAGCTTTTCTCCCGACCGATTGACGGAGAAATACCCTTTGATGAGAAAAACATATCAACAAAGGAGAATGTTTTAGAATGGTTAGATCACTTTATTCGGGCGTTTCGGGACTTAAGGTCCACCAGACAAGAATGGACGTTATCGGTAACAATATCGCTAACGTTAACACTGCGGGCTTTAAGGCTTCCCGTGTTTCCTTTGCGGACATTTATTATCAGGCTGCAAGGACAGAGTCGGGCGGTAACGCTACATTTGCGGGTAATAACTCCGCTCAGGTAGGTTACGGTGCGCAGATCGCTGCTATCGACAAGGATATGTCGGGCGGCAACCTGCAAAGCTCCAACAGACTGTTGGACCTTGCTATAGCGGGTGAGGGCTTCTTCTGCGTAGGCTCGCTGGACGAGAACGGCAATGTAAACGGCGTGAACTACACAAGAATGGGTAACTTCGGCATTGACTCGGCAGGTAACCTTGTTAATGCTCTGAACCAGTTTGTACTGGGCAGAAACAATGTCAGCAGAATAAAGGGCGGTACATACAGCTCGACTCAGCTGGACGGACAGCTCCCTGCGGAAAAGGCAAACGAGATGGAAGCAATCAACATTTTTGAGCGCATCTGGGACGCTTTCAAGCCCGAGGCTGAGATGGATATCGACAATGTTACCCGCAAATACTGGAAGGACGAGGCGGCAAACTACTACTCTTTCTCCACAGAGGGTATCACGGTTCCCGAGGGAAGCGGCGTTACGCAGGTGGCACCGCCTACCATTACGGACGGCGTAAGAACAGGCGGCAGAAAGCTCATGACCATTTTTGAGGGCACAGATCCTTATGATGATACAAGATCGATCGCGTACGACTACCATATGCAGGACACTGCGGCTGCGGCAACGGGCACTGCTACCGTTCCTGCGGATTACTCGGTGAACGTTGTTCATACGGCTGCAAACAGGTACATAAAGCAGTATGGCAATCAGGCTGCTGCGAACGTGAACGAGGCAGGGTACAAGGCTAATGTTTATTCCACAGACGGCAGACTGCTTACGGAGTATGACAATTCCGCTGCGGCAGCAAAGGCCACTATGAGGAACAATCAGTATCAGGTAGCTACCGACTATATCCTTTACACCAAGGACGGTAAGTACATGAACAACCAGGGCGTTCAGTATGATGAGGACGTGGGACTTTACAAGGACGAGGAAGGCAACTACTACGAATATGAGTGCATTACCACTATCGGCGACGACGGCACTCTTACAAAGACCCATACCTACACCAAGATGAATGAGATCGTGGATCAGGACGGAAACAAGCAGTACTACAGAAGCACCAACGCTTACGACGTTTACGACTATGACCCCGTTGACAGGGTGTTCGCTTCCAGAGAGCCCGATCCCAACGGCAATATCCTTTATGCGAATATGACGGATATTTCCCTGAAATATTCGGATATGCAGTCCTTTAACATTACCGAGACGGGTGTTATTACCGCAAAATACGGCGGCGTTCTCAAGTACCTTGCAAGAATCGACCTTGCTACATTTGAGAATGTGGACGGTCTTAACGAGGTAGGGCAGACCCAGTTCGAGGAGACTGCCGCTTCGGGCGTGCCCAACATCAAAAAGGCACAGAGCTCGGGCGCAGGTGCAATTAAGGCGTCACGTCTCGAAATGTCCAACGTAAGCCTTGCAGATGAGTTCTCGGATATGATCGTTACTCAGAGAGGCTTCCAGGCAAACGCAAGAATCATTACCACCTCCGACTCCATGCTTGAAGAGCTGGTAAATATGAAGCGATAAGCTTTAAGTAAGCTATAAGTTTTATGACGCCCGGTATTACGGGCTTCGGGAGGAGAGCGCAAGAGGCAGGAAAACCTCTTACCTCTTGCCTCTAACCTCTAATTTCTAAAAGGGGCTGACCATAATTTATGATCAAACTTACAAGAACAAGCGGCACGGAGCTGCTGGTAAATGAAAATTTTATTGCGATTGCCGAGGAAACGCCCGACACGGTGATGACTCTGCAAAACGGCAACAAGTACTTTATTAAAGAGGGAATTGACGAGATCCTTGGCAAGATCATGGATTTTGAGAAAGAAAAAGCTGCGGTAAAGCAGATCAAATAAGCGGCTGCCGCATTTATATAGATCAGATGAGGTCAATGTGTTTTACGGCGGTGCAGATATTCTGCCGGTTAAGCCTTGACTATTAAAAGGAGGATTTTAAAGGTTATGAATCTCGCGTTGATCATAGGTTTGATAATTGCCTTCGGAATGACGATTTTCGGCTGTCTTTCGGGCGGTGAGCTGAGCTGGTTTATAGATATACCCTCGGTCGCCATAGTTGTGGGCGGTACTATCGGTGCGGTTATCGCAAACTTCCCCGGAAGTACGCTGAAAAAAATAGGAAAGCTTATGGGACTTGCTTTCAAGTCTCCCAAATATGACCCGGAGGATTACATTCAGCAAATGGTGGATTACTGCAAGACCGCACGTCAGAAAGGTATCCTTGCGCTGGAGGAACAGGCGAATGCCTGCCCCGATGAATTTATGAAGTCCGCTCTTATGCTGATAGTTGACGCAAACGATTCGGACAAGGTAAAGAGTATGCTGGACGACTCCATTAACTTCCTTTGCGACCGCCATGAGGCTAACATCGGTATCTTTAACCGAGCTTCGGGCGTTGCCCCTGCATTCGGTATGATCGGTACGCTTTGCGGACTTATCGGAATGCTCAAGCAGATGGACCCCACAGACCCCGACTCGGCGGCAAGCCTCGGCGGCGCTATGGCGACGGCGCTGGTTACCACGTTCTACGGCTGTCTGCTGGCGCACTGTATCTTTACCCCTATCGGCAACCAGCTTACATATCTGCATAACAAGGAAGTGCTTTGCTTACAGATAATCGAGGAGGGCACTCTTGC
Organism: uncultured Ruminococcus sp.; assembly: GCA_947174365.1. Lineage (GTDB taxonomy): Bacteria > Bacillota > Clostridia > Oscillospirales > Ruminococcaceae > Huintestinicola. The sequence continues at coordinate 23,341 of CAMWIR010000008.1, forward strand.
GATCATTTCGGGCGCTAACCCCAGATATGTTGAGGAAAAGCTGAGAATGATGCTGCCTATGAACGAAAAGGGCAAGGCGAAGCCCGCAGGCGGTTCGGACGAGTAATTTCAATGCTTTCGGTGCGGTTTCGGCTGTCTGGCGGGATTGCGGTTGTGTGAGCTTTTGAAAAGCGGTGGATTGCGGCATAGGGGCATATCTGCATTGCTGCGTTCCTGCCATTGGACAGTATGCAACAATTCTAAGAAAATTTTCAAAAAATTTACAAAGTGTATTCTTAAATCAACTGGAAATTTGTCTTTTTGTGCTAACTGCACTAAATCGACAAAGATTTGCAGAAAAATTTTACTATCAAGATTAAAATATGTTCCAAAAGACAGTAGAAATTTTTGAAAATCTATGATATAATTAATAGGATAGGGCAAGTGTCCGTTAATGTGTGTTTGTGCTGTATATGCTCTTTGAGTTTGCAATGTGCAAGGCGCACCGAAACAGACAAGCCTTTATCGTGGAGGTGAATGCAGATGGCAAGAAGAAAGGGCGGCGGAGGCGGCGAGGGCGCTAACTGGATGGATACCTACGGCGACCTGGTTACGCTTTTGCTTTGTTTCTTTGTTTTGCTGTATGCGATGTCAAGTATGGACCCCAGCAAGTGGCAGTATATTGCCCAGGCCTTTTCTGCGGGAAACGGCGAGATAATCAACGTTGTGGTCGACAGGGAACCGAATGAGGAGAACGACCCAAGCGCTATATATGTGGACGAGGATCAGGAACAGCAGAGCGAGATAGATTTTGATGAATTCTATCTTTATCTCAACGAAGCTGTAAAGGCTGAGGGCTTGCAGGAAAGCGTTTCGGTGGAAATGTCCAACACGGGAGTTTACATGAAGTTCCGCGACAATGTTTTCTTTGAGGGGGATTCCTACGTTCTTGTTGACGAGGGCAGGTATATTCTGGAGGTCATCTGCGACGGCATAAGAGCGGTGGACAACTATGTTTACGCCATTAAGGTGAACGGGCACACCGCAAAGAGCCCAGGCTCGAACACCAACGAGTGGGAGCTTTCCTCGGGGAGAGCAAGCTCGGTCATCAACTTTATGCTTGGTCTTGACTGCTGCGACAGCAACAAGTTTTCTGCGGCGGGTTACGGCGGATACAAGCCTATTGCCGACAACGACACCCCGGAGGGCAGACGGCAGAACAGGCGTGTGGAGATCGTCTTTATAAGGAACGACATTGACTTTGACGACCCTGCTGTTATGCAGGAGATGTTTGCAATGGAGTTCGGACAGAACTTTGTGGCTCCCTCGGGCGCTGACGGCGAAACAAGCAGCGGCAATGAGGGTGCAGCAGAGTCAATAGAAGAGGAGACCACATATCTTGACAAGGACGACTATATGTCCGGCAGGACGGATATCCCTTGATCTTTCAGGGGCATATCGGTGCGACTGAAAATTACTCCTATGTGAGATGATATAAAAGGCTTTATGCCTTTGAAAAATTCCCGCTTTATGAATGAAGGTGAATACTTTGGCTGACGTTCTGTCGCAAAAGCAGATAGACGAATTGCTTAACAGCTTTAACACGCAAGGTTCTAATGCTTTCGAGGAGATCGAAGAAAAGAACGACAAAAATGTTAAGAACTATGACTTCAAAACACCGAAGAAGTTTACCAAAGAGCAGCTGAAGGTCATTGATAACATATTCGAGAACTACACCCGAGTGCTTTCGAGTTACCTGACGGGGCTTATGAGACTGTACTGCCGGGTGGAGGTAATGCAGATAGAGGAGCAGAGATATTACGAATTCAACAACGCTCTGCCCGATTATGTTATGATGGCTTTGGTAAATATGGGGATACATGATGACGATGTGTTGGAAACCAACTGCATTATGCAGATATCCAACCCCATCACGTTCACCATGATAGACAGACTTATGGGCGGACATGGATCATTTACCGAGATAAACCGTGACTTTACCGAGATCGAGATGACGATAATGTCGGGAGTTATGGAAAAAATGGCGCAGTCCCTTAAATCCCCTTGGGGACAGTATATTGACCTTGACCCGATGATAGCGGGAATTGAAACAAACTCCCGTGTAATGCAGTCAATCCCTCCGGATGAGGTGGTCATCCTCGTTAATCTGGAGATTGAAATAAAAGACGTGAAGAACGTTATGAGCATTTGCATTCCTGCAATGAATCTGGAATCCATAATGAGCAAGTTCGGCGACAGGTGGGCAAGAACCACCAAGCGGCAGGACCCCAGGAGGGAACTGGAACGCAGGGAAAACATTATGAATGCTCTGAAAACATCGGACGTAAGCGTTCGCGCGGTTCTCTGTGACACCAAGGTCGACCTTTACGATATTCTGACCCTGCAAGTAGATGACGTGATACCCCTTAATACCCCTATCTCACGGAATGTGGAACTTAAAATAGGCGGAAATGTATGGTATGACGGAAAGCTTGGAGTTATGAATAACAGAAAGGCTATCAAAATAGATAATATATATAAGGAATTGAGGTAGGGAAATGAGCGAAAACGTTAATATTGACGGCTTCGGCGCGGCGGAAAAGGACGCCATAGGCGAGATCATGAATATTACAATGGGCTCTGCCGCTACAGCGGTGTCCAATATGCTGAGCGCCAAGGTGTGGATCACTACTCCGACGGTTTCGGTTGCCAAGCTCAAGGACTTCAGCTATCCCGAGCTTGAACCGTCCATACACGTAAAGATCCGTTATACCTTGGGTGTAAGCGGCGATAACGTGCTTGTGCTCAAGCAGGCGGACGTGCAGATGATCTTGAACCAGCTTATGGGCCTCCCTCTGGAGGTTACGGACGATTTTGAATTTGACGAAATGAATATTTCGGCAGTGTGCGAGGTCATGAATCAGATGATGGGCGCTTCCGCTACGGCACTGTCGGAGCTTATAAATATCCCCATTGACATATCCACTCCCGAGGCAATAGTCAGCATGGGGGACGACGGCACAAGCCCTTACGGGGACGACCCCGAGCAGGATGTGTGTGTTGTAAAGTTCAAGCTTACTATTGATAACGTTATAAACTCCGAGTTTATTTCCGTATACTCCATAGAGCTTGCAAAGGAAATGGCCAACGGTCTTATGAAGAGCTTTTCCGAGGAAGCGCCTGCAAACGACGCTGGCGGCGATCTTAGCCAGGACGACATTGCTGCGCTTCTGGGCAATGCGGGAGGTATGGAGCCCGCACCTGCGGCTGCGACACCTGCGGCTGCGGCACCTGCTCCCGCTCCGGCGGCGCCTGCTCCGGCTGCGGCATCCGGCGGGTCTATGAGCCAGGATGAGATAAACGCCATGCTCGGCGGTGCGGGGGCTGCTCCTCAGCCTATGCAGCAGCCGGTACAGCCTGCTATGCAGCCGCAAATGCAGCCTCAGGCTATGCCGGGACAGCCCGCAATGCAGCAGCCTATGCAGACGCAGATGGCTATGCCGGGACAGCCCATGGGTATGCCTGCACAGCCTATGCAGCAAGTTCCTATGGGGGCGGGCTACGGCGGATATCCTCCCTACAATCCTTACGGCGCACCTATGGGAATGCCCGGTGCACCCGGAATGCCTCCTGTGGGACGCGGCAGTGCAGTAAATGTTCAGGCTGTTCAGCTTCAAGGCTTTGAGAATTATAACAGCAAGGATCTTAATGTCAACCAGAATGACAATCTTAAACTTCTTATGGGCGTGCCTCTGGACGTTACGGTCGAGATAGGCTCCGCAACAAAGAAGGTCAAGGACATTCTGGACTTTACACAGGGCACCATAATAGAGCTTGAACGACAGGCGGGCGCACCCGTAGACGTTATAGTCAACGGTCATCTGATAGCCCGAGGCGATGTTGTGGTAATTGATGATAACTTTGCCGTAAGGATAACGGAGATCATCAAATCAAAATTTTTAGATAACTTAGGTAAGGAGAATTAACTATGGACAAGAAGATTATGCTCGTTGACGACGCCGCTTTCATGCGTATGATGATCAAGGACACGCTGACCAAAAACGGCTACACCAACATTATCGAGGCAGGAGACGGAGAGATCGCCTGCAATACATACGCCGCAGAGAAGCCCGACCTTGTTATAATGGACATTACCATGCCCAACAAGACAGGCATTGAGGCGCTGCGCGACATCAAGGCTTCCGACCCCGGAGCCAAGATTGTTATGTGCTCTGCAATGGGTCAGGAGTCCATGGTTGTGGAGGCTATAAAGCTTGGCGCTCTGGACTTTATTGTAAAGCCCTTTAAGCCCGACAGAATTCTTGCTACCGTTCAGAAGGTCCTTGGCTGATGACTCAGGTTCTTCCTGTTGCGTTGGCGCTGCTGGGCGTTATTGCGCTGATGATCGGGGCGATGTTCGGACTTAAATGGCTGACAGGCAAGGTTTCCTTTAAAGGAAGCGGGGGAATGAAGATAATCTCCGCTTTAAGCCTTGGGCAGGACAAAACCCTTTATGCAGTAGAAGCCGGCAGCAGGAAATTATTGATAGGCGCTTCGGGTGGAAGTTTATCCCTTATCTGTGAATTATCCGAGGAGGATATGGCTCTGTTAAAGGGCTCGACTCCGAATGCAGCGGATATGCAGGGGAAAAGCTTTTCCGAGGTGCTCAGACAGAATATGAAAAAAATGGGCGGAGAATTTATCCGCCCTTATCAGAAGAATGACGGTAATGAGAATGGGGACGGAGAAAATTCCGATAGCTGACGGGAAAGGAGTCCAAAGGCTTTACAATGAAAAAGAAAATTTGGAGTACGATCCCGGAATGGCTTAAGATCTCTGCGGCGGCAGGACTGTGTGCAGCGGGGGTTTTATGGGGCGGCGTTGGCGCTGCAAGCGTTTTGGCTGCTCCCGACCCGAATGCGCAGGAGGGTGTGTTTACGACCGTTTCGACCTCGGAGAGCGTGGAGCTTACCTCGATCTCCACGGCTATGGAGACGGAAATTTCCAATGTTACCACCACGGTTCCCGAAACGGCTCAGACCACGAACCCGCCCCAGGCGGTGACCGAGGCTCGGAGCACGCTCCCCTACAATGAGCCTGAGACCGACGAAACGGGCGACGGTGCGGACAGCATTCTCGATCTGCTGGATGTGAACAACAATTCAAGCACCATTGACCTTATCGTTCTTATTACCATTATTTCCTTAGCGCCCTCGCTGCTGGTAATGCTGACCTGTTTTACAAGGATCATCATTTCCTTTTCCCTGCTGCGAAATGCAATGGGTATCCAGCAGACACCTCCGAATCAGGTTATGATAGGGCTGGCACTGTTTCTTACGCTGTTTATCATGTCCCCTGTGGTGGACGAGATGAACGAGGTCGCCTATGTTCCCTATAAAAACGGGGAATACACCTCTGTTGAGGCGGTGAAAGAGGCGAGCGTGCCCCTGAAAAAGTGGATGCTTGCCAACACCTCAAATGAGACGATGGCATTCTTCATGAACCTTTCCGGGGAGGATTTTTCCTCCGAGACCGAGGCGGAATTTGTTGAAAAGATCCCATTTACGCTGGTTGCCCCTGCCTTTATTCTGAGTGAGATAAAGATAGGCTTCCAGATAGGGTTTTTACTGTACATCCCATTTCTGGTAATTGACATGGTGGTCTCCACGGTGTTAATGTCAATGGGTATGATGATGATGCCCCCTGCAACGGTGGCTATGCCCTTTAAGATACTGATGTTTGTACTGGTGGACGGCTGGCAGCTGCTGGCAGGTTCGCTGGTGAACGGCTTCAACCTATACGGAGGTTAGTGTAGATGACTCAGGATTCTGTTTTGCAAATACTGAGGGACGCTATGACCCTTACTTTTAAGCTGGCGGGGCCGCTGCTTATAATCAGTATGCTGGTGGGACTTGTTATAGCCATTATTCAGGCGGCAACACAGGTGCATGAGCAGACCTTGACCTTTGTGCCGAAGGTGCTGACTATTGTGCTGGTGCTGTTTGTTATGGCTTCCTTTATAATGTCCGAGATGAGCAGCTTTGTTACGGAGATATTTGAGGTAATAGAGCAGATCAGCACTCATACGGTAACCTCATAAGGCTTACGGAGTTACGGTATGGATGAATTCTGGAATGTCCTTATGGACAATATGGACGCTACTCTTATGATATTTGCGCGGATCTTAGGAATATTTTCCTTTAATCCGATTTTATCAAGAGCCAATGTGCCGGGCAGAGTGCGGGCGGGAGGCTCGCTGCTTATCACCTACGTTATTGCCATGACGATAAATGTGGGAGAATTGCAGATAGGAAGCACTGCGGGAGAATATGTGCTGTGCATTTTGAGAGAGCTGGCGATAGGGCTTATACTGGGCTTTATCTGCGATTTGTTCGTTTATCTCATCTTTTTTGCGGGCGAGATAATGGACTCACAGGCGGGTCTCGGCATGGCTAAGATATTTGACCCGTCCTCTCATATGCAGATGTCCCTTTACGGGTCGTATATCGGGTATATGTTTTACCTGTATTTCTTTGTGAGCGATTCTCATCTGACGCTTATAAAGATATTTGCGGATTCCTTTGAGACTATCCCCCTTTGCACGGGATTTGCCGACTATAACTTCGGCTGGACGGCGGTGGAGATGTTTGCAAACATTGTCACGCTTATGGTTCAGCTGGCTATGCCCATAATGGCGGCGGAGCTTATAGTGGAATTTTCCGTGGGGATAATGATGAAGGCTGTTCCTCAGATACAGATAATGGCGGTGAATATTCAGCTAAAAGTGCTGGTGGGTTTTGCGGTGCTTTTTGCAATAACCCCTGCGTTATCCGAGTTTATAACTTCATATATGGACAATATGCTGGAGACCTGCAAGAATGCGATTCCCATTATGTGGGTATTAGAGGGATAGAGATTAAGAGGCAAGAGGCAAGATGTTGTGCTTTTTACCGATATGTGAAATGCTGCTGATTGCTTTGACTCTTAACATATGGTTGCGTTCTTGGGGTAAAATACGAAAATCCGCTTGTTAGACGGGTTACGGCTTTAAAATCTAGCTTCTAGCCCTCTAACTTCCAGACTCTAGTAGGTGGTGGTTGTTTTTGGCTGAAAATGAAAACGGCGAGGAAAAAACCGAACAAGCCACCGAGAAAAAACGGCGGGACGCCCGTAAAAAAGGGCAGGTTTTAAAAAGCCAGGATATTTCCATAGTTTGCTCATTGTTTCTTACCTTTTTGGTGCTGCGGGTGACTGCTCCCCTTATATTCAGCAGCCTTACAAATTATATGAGCGGCATTCTCTCTGCTGCGGGAGACGGCATAGGGGACATAAGGTATGTTGACAATGTTATGTTTGTAAGACAATTCTTCGCAAGGGCGGTACTGGTATTCCTCATTTGCAGCGGAATACTGCTGGTGGTGTCCTTTGCGGTTGCTATAATATCGACGGGTGTACAGACAAAATTTCTGGTTTCCTTTGAGGCGCTTAAATTCAAGCTTGACAAGCTGAACCCCATTAAGGGCATTAAAAATATGTTCTCCTTAAAGAGAATTTTTGAAATGGCCAAATCGCTGCTTAAAATGATAATTCTTGTTGCGGTGGTTTACAATGAACTGGGGAAGAGGCTGCATGAAATTATTCGCCTTATAAAGCTTGAACCCTCCTCGGGGCTTGTATATACGGCACAGACTGTGTTTTCACTGGTGATGACCATTGGAATGGTGTTTGTGGCGATCGCGGCGGCGGACTTCCTTTTTCAGCGGTGGAATTTTGAAAATGAGCTGAAAATGACAAAGCAGGAGGTCAAGGACGAGTACAAGATGATGGAGGGCGACCCGAAAGTAAAGGGCAAGCGCAGGGCTATCCAGCAGCAGATGGCGCAGCAGCGCATGATGCAGGAGGTGCCGAGTGCGGATGTGGTAATCCGTAACCCTACACATATTGCAGTCGCCATACGGTACGACCCTCAGAAAGCCCCCTCCCCTGTGGTGGTGGCAAAGGCAAAGGACAAGGGTGCGGCAAGACTGGTGGAGATAGCCGAGGAAGCGGATGTTGCCACAGTGGAAAACAAGCCCCTGGCCCGTTCCCTTTATGAAAAGGTAGAGGTCGGGCGGGAAATTTCTCCCGAGTTCTACGAAAGTGTGGCAGATGTGCTCTGGTTTGTGTATAACCTCAAAAACAAGCCCCTGCCCATTTCCCAAAAGCCCAAAACAAACGCTCCTTACAACTATTAAGGTGCGGCTCAGATATTTCGGAAGCATTTTAAAGGAAAGAAGCTTCTTGCCTCTTGCCTCTTGCTTCTTGCTTCGAGGCGGTGAATACCCTGAATTTTCTAAAAAATGTGGTAGGAAAGAATGTAGTAACGGTATTCGTCATCGTTGCAATATTCTTAATAATCATTCCCCTGCCCACGGCGCTCCTTGACCTGTTGTTTGCGGTCAACATTGCGCTGTCGGTGTATATCCTTATCACGACAATGTATATAAAGGAATCACTGGAATTTTCCATATTCCCCTCCCTGCTGCTGATAACTACGGTTTTCAGACTGGGTCTTAACATTTCCTCCACCCGTTCCATTTTGCAGAACAGGGGCTATGCGGGGGAGATAATAAATGCTTTCGGCACATTCGTAATGCAGGGCAATGCTGTAGTCGGATTTATAGTGTTCGTGCTCATTACGGTGGTTCAGATGGTGGTCATCACAAAGGGTGCGGAGCGTGTTGCGGAGGTAACCGCAAGATTTACGCTGGACGCTATGCCCGGTAAGCAGATGGCCATTGACGCCGATCTTAACCAGGGTATTATTGACGACGCTCAGGCTAAGGTAAGGCGTGACAAGATACAGCGTGAATCCGACTTCTTCGGCGCTATGGACGGTGCTGCCAAGTTCGTAAAGGGAGACGCTACATTCTCAATAGTTGCTGCCATTGTAAACCTTCTGGGCGGCGCTATAATGGGTATGGCCTTTGAGGGCATGGAGTTTTCCGAGGTGCTCAGTACCTACACCATTGCTACCGTCGGAGACGGTCTTTGCTCACAGATACCCTCGCTGCTCATTTCCGTGGCAATGGGTATGATAGTAACCAGGGCGGCTTCAGAGGAATCCCTCAACAGCGATGTTCTGGGGCAGTTTACCGCTCAGCCTACCGTGCCTATGATAGCGGGCGGGGTAATGTTCATAATGGGAATTATCCCCGGTTTCCCGACGCTTACTCTGTTTATACTGGGCGGGGCTTTGATAGGTCTTGGCTTTGGGCTGAGGCGCACTCTCAAGGTGGCCGAGGAAACAGGCGTGGACGAGGAAGCCATGCGGGAAATGGCGGAAAATCAGGACGCTATTTCCGAAATGGAATATTACAAGGATATTGACAATGTATATAAGCTCTTGGCGGTTGAGCCTGTGGAAATGGAATTCGGCTACTCGCTGATACCTTTGGCGGACGAGGCTTCGGGAGGCACGTTCATTGAGCGTGTGGTTATTTTCCGAAAGCAGTTTGCCATGGATATGGGCATGGTGTTCCCCTCCATAAGAATGAGGGACAATCAGCACATCAACCCCAATCAGTATATTATAAAGATAAAGGGCGAAGAGGTCGCCCAGGGCGAGATCCTTATGGATCATTACCTTGCTCTTGACAACGGCGGGATAACCAAAGAGGTAGACGGAATTGACACCATTGAGCCTGCCTTTAACATTCCCGCAAAGTGGATAAGCGAGGAAAACAAGCTTAAAGCGGAGATAGCGGGGTACACCCTTATCGACCCCACCTCCGTTATGATAACTCACCTTTCGGAAGTAATAAAGAACTATGCCCATGAGCTGCTGAGCAGACAGGATGTAAAGACCATGCTTGACAAGCTCAAGGAAACAAATCCCTCCATTGTGGAGGATATTGTGCCGAATATAGTGCCTGTGGCGTATCTGCAAAAGGAGCTTTGTCTGCTTTTAAAGGAGAACATTCCCATAAGAGACTTGCAGACCATTCTGGAAACGCTGGCAGACAATCAGCATAATATGAAGGATCTTGATATTACCAACGAGTATGTTCGTCAGGCGCTCAAGCGTACTATTACAAGGCGCTTTTCCGACGGCGGACAGGTGAGAGTCATCACTCTTGACACGGAAACGGAGAACAAGATAATAGCTTCCGTTAAAAAATCCGAGCAGGGGTCGTATCTTGCAATGGATCCTCAGTCCATACAGGATCTTATTGCCTCTCTGAACGCTCAGGTGGAGCGGATAAAGGACGTTGTGCCGAGTCCTATTGTGCTCACATCTCCCATTGTGCGCATATACTTTAAAAAGCTGGTGGATCAGTTTATTCAGGGGGTCACGGTGCTTTCCTTTAATGAGATCGACAACTCTGTGCAGATACAGGCAGTAGGAAATATAAGCATTTAAATTAAACTTGCAATATAGGCATTTTCCCATTTGAATGAACTTTATTTGATTTGGGGGTGGAAGCAAGATGTATATGAATGCGGCGGAAAATACGGATAACGCAGTCAGGATTGACAATGCCGGGCAGGAAATTGCGGGGCTGTTCGAAAAATACGGCAGGGACAAGGACAGTGCGGTACGTAATGAGATCGTTATGCGCAGTATGCATATTGTGAAATATGCGGTGCTTTCCACACGGAATATGTTCAGGAAATATACCGATGAGGATGATGTGTACAACGAGGCGGCGCTGGCGCTTCTCGGCGCTGTGGACAGCTTTGACCCCGCAAGGGGTGTGAAGTTCGACACGTACGCTTCCATAAAGGTGCGGGGGGCTATAATAGACTATGTGAGGCGGAGCGATGCGGTGCCGAGAGGTGTGCGGAAATTCGCCAAGGAATACGACAGGGCTTATTCCGAGCTTTACGAGAAGCTGGACAGAGAGCCTACCCGTGAGGAAATTGCGAAATTTCTGGGAATGAGCGTGGAAAAGCTGGACAGCTTTGCTGCAAGGAATGCTGCCGCTCAGACGGTAAGCTTTGAGGAAATGCTGCTGGGGGGCTTTGACCCTGCGGCGGACAGCGACGACAGCTGCTATGAAGCGGAGCGCACTGTTCTGGAGGGGGAGCGGCGTCAGCAGCTCATTGAGGCAATAAAAGCCCTCAAAGACAAGGAACGGACGGTCATTACCCTTTACTATTACGAAAAGCTCAAATATTCGGAAATTGCAGAGGTTATGGAGGTTTCCGAATCGAGAGTCTGCCAGATACATTCCAAGGCTGTGGGAAAGCTGAGGGATCATTTAAAGGAATATTTGTTTTAAGGAAAGATATTTTCCGGATATATACATACAGAAGCTAAGGAGGAATACATATGCTCAGAGGCTACTACACTTCTGCCAACGGGATAATCAACGAGGAAAGGATACTGAACATCATCACCAACAACCTTTCCAACGCCAAGACCTCGGGATACAAGGCGGACACGGCTATCCCCACCACCTTTGAAGATGAGCTGCTGCTTTTATACAACGGACAGCGGAGCGATACGGGAACTATCCGCTACCGCACCATTATTGACAGCTTTACATCTCTGGAGGACGGCAGCTACGAGCAGACAGGCTCGCCTTTGGATATAGCCATAATGGGTTCCATGTACTTTAACATTCAGCGGAGAAACGGCGACATTGCTCTTACAAGGAGCGGTCAGTTCAATATAGACAACGAGGGTTATCTTGCTCTTGGCTCGGCGGGACGGTTGATCGATGAAAACGGCGACCCCATTTACCTGGCCACGGCGGATTTCAAGGTAAATGAGCGGGGAGTCATAACTGCTCCCGACGGCAGGGAGATACAGCTTGCTCTTACCTTTGTGGAGGACACCTCGGACGTGGAAAAGCTGGACACCAATCTTTTCAGGCCTTATGAGGATCTGGGCTGGGGGAATGCTCCCGAGGGCATGGTCTACAGAGTGCGGCAGGGGTGGTTTGAACGGTCTAATGTGGATGTGGCAGATGAAATGGTCAAGGCTATGGACGCAAATTCCCTTTTCAGAGCCAATGCCCAGGCACTGCAAATTGCCAACTCCATTAATCAGATAGCCTGCAATCAGCTGTTTGGTATCACGGGCAATTAATTTAAGATAATAAACTGAAAAAAACAATAAGAGTTAAAGGACAGGCGGCTGATAACTTTTCTAACCCCTTACCTCTAACTTCTAACCTCTAAAAAGGAGTATCTAAATGGGCAGAATAGGATTTTTTACGGCTTCAACGGCTGTTATCGCGTATCAGATGGGAATGGACATTACAGGCAATAACCTTGCCAATGTCAACACCTACGGATTTAAAGCGGCAAGACCGTCCTTTGCGGATCTTATTTACGACAAGCGGAATAATGACATTGAGGAGGTTCAGACAGGTCACGGCATTAAGGTAGACAAGACCGATTATATGTTCGAGCAGTCCTCGCTGCGGACAACGGGGCGTGACTTTGACTTTGCGGCTTTGGACGAGGGCTTTTTCGCTGTGGAAACTCCCTCGGGGAATGTTGCTTACTCAAAGGACGGCGCATTCTACATGACCGATATAAACGGCGATGGCACGGGCTGGCTGCTTTGCGATTCCAAGGGCAGCTTTGTGCTGGATTACGAGGGCAACCGCATAGAGATACCCTTTGACGAGAACCGTCAGGTGGACACCAATGCTCTTAGAGACAGCATAGGTACTTACCGTTTCGAGAATCCTTACGGGCTTGACCAGTTCGGGGATAACTACGTTATTCCCACAGGCTCCAGCGGAGAGGCCTTTGCGGACGAGAATGTCAAAAAGAAGCAAGGGTATTTGGAGGCTTCGGGCACAAGCGTTGCAAATGAGATGTCCAAGGTTATCGAATATCAGCGCGCTTTCCAGCTGAATATCAACATGGTAAAGCTCCATGACGACCTGATAAATGTGGTGAACAATCTGCGGAATTAACGGTGCGGCAGCATTAAAGCGATATATATAAATTTCCTGCCGGAGAAAAATATGGCAGGTTTGAAGAAAGGGATATAATATGGCACTTAAAAATATGCACGATCTTAATGCGGTGCACTTTGATGTGCTGCGGGAGATAGGCAACATAGGGCAAGGAAATGCGGCAAGCTCTCTGTCGGAAATGCTTGGAATGTCCATTGATATTTCCGTTCCCACAGTGCGGCTTCTGGAGATGGATGAAACCGTTCAGTATCTTGGCGGCCCCGAAAATATAGTTCTCGGAATGCTGGTGGGGCTCAGCGGCGACATTCAGGGAATGATGCTGTATGTGCTGCAAAAGGGCTTTGCCACAACTATGATAAACACGATCTTCGGCAAGAATGTACAGGAGCTTACGGATTTTGACGAGATGGATCTTTCCTTTGTGCAGGAGATAGGGAATATTCTGGCGGGGTCGTATGTAAATGCGCTGTCGTCATTGTCGGGGCTTACTATTGACATTTCCGTGCCCAATATTTCCATTGATATGGCGGGGGCTATCCTTGCTGTGCCTGCGGTGGAGTTTGCTCACATCGGCAGCAAGGTGCTGTTTATTGACGATAATTTTATGTTTGCAAGCGAAAAAGCTTCCAACGAGGTCAAGAGCAATATGATTCTTGTTCCCGAGCTTAAATCTCTGGACACGCTGTTTGAACGGCTGGGCGTGGCGGTCTGAATTAGAGGCAGGAGGCAAGAAGCAAGAGGCAAGAAATGTTTGCTGTGAGCTTTGAGCCTGATTTCGGGGTGCTTGTGGGGCTGGGGATATTCTTTAAACATTGAAATTTTAAAAAAGGCAGAGCAGTTTTGCAGAGAAACACAGGGAAGCGGCTCGGTTTCTTCGGTCTGCCTTTTGAGGAAAGAAAGTGTTAATGGAAAATGGTAACGGTAGGTATAGCTGATCTTAATATTGCAAGGAATACCGACACGGTCTGCACATATGCGCTTGGGTCATGTGTGGGGATATGTCTTTACGATAAGGATCTGAAGATAGCGGGGCTGGCGCATATAATGCTGCCCTGGAGCAAGGACGCAAACATTCCCAACGACAATATGCGCAGGTATGCGGACACGGGAATAACCGAGCTTATTCAGAAGATGATAGCGTGCGGTGCACGAAAGCCCGTGCTTACGGCAAAAATTGCAGGCGGGGCGCAGATGTTCGCCACGAATTCGGCGGTATTCAACATTGGCGACAGGAATGTGGACGCGGTCAAAAAGGTGCTGGCTTCTTATAATATTCCCATTATTGCCGAACAGACAGGGTCGAATTTCGGCAGGACGGTATTTTTCCATGCCGATACGGGAATAATGGAAATAAGAGCGGCGACAAAGCCGACGGTTATGCTTTGATAGAGGCAAGATATTTAAGAGGCAAGAGGCAAGAGGTGTAGGCTTGCAATCTTGCCTTTTTGGTTTTTGAAAGCGAACAAAGAGCACTCACTCCACTCGGGTTCCAAGGGCGGAGCCTTTGGCGGGTCAAGGGCAGCGCCCTTGCGGGGGTCGGGGGGCAGCGCCCCCTTGGCACTAACATAGTGTTGCAAACTAAAGCACAACGCAGCAAAGTAACGCCAACCGCCGCCCGACGTCAAGAAAAGGGGTCAAGTGAACTAACGTTATATTTGTAATGTTACAGATTAAAACAAACCCACGTCGGGCGGCGGTGCAGCATAGAACGTGCGGCGAATGCCGTGCGTTCATGCTGCCGCCCGTAAGGGCGAAGTCGCTGACTGTTGAGAACAAAGTAAAGCGATATATCAAGCAAGTAATGCCTTATTATATGGGCAAATAAGGGTGACGGCTCGGCAAAAGCCTCGGCGGTGACGCTTGCCGTCACCTATTGCGCCCTTACGGGCGGCGCATTTGGGGGTTCTCCTGAAGTGCTTTCTGTATGGCGGCTGTCAGAGGGGGCTCCGCCCTTGGAACCCGAGTGGCGTGAGTGCGCTTGGGTGCTTTAGTTTATTCTTTGGAGGTACGAAAAATGAACCCACGGCTTGATTATTTACGTGAAAAAACCATGCTGCTGACCACTGCCCCGGGGGTCTATCAGATGAAAGACGAGGGCGGTCACATCATCTATATCGGCAAAGCCAAAAACCTGCGGAACAGAGTTTCCTCCTACTTCGCTAAGACCCCCAACCACACCCCCAAGGTGGCAAGCATGGTGGCGAATGTTTACGATTACGATTTTATTGTTACAAAGTCCGAATATGAGGCGCTGGTGCTGGAATGCTCCATGATAAAGCAGCATTCCCCCAAATACAACATTCTCCTGAAGGACGACAAGGGCTACAGCTATATCCGCATTTCCCCGCCCCCTTATTCCCGCATAACCGCCGAGCTGCAAAAGCCCTCCTCGGGCACGCTTCTCGGCCCTTACACCAGTTCATTCGTGGCAAGGCAGACGGTAAATGAAGTGAACAGAGTTTTCATGCTGCCCTCATGCAGGAAAAATTTCCCGAAGGATATCGGCAAGGGCAGGCCTTGTCTTAATCATCACATCAAGAGGTGCATGGGAGTTTGTCTGGGCAATGTTTCCGAAAAGGAATATGAGGAGATAATTGCGGGGGCTTTGGATTACATGAAAAACGGCTCGGAAATGTCCGTGAAAAAGATGACAGAGAAGATGAACGAGGCGGCGGAAAATCTTGATTTTGAAACGGCTGCACGCTTGCGTGACCGCATAAGTGCGGTACAAAGGGCAGCGGACAGTCAGAATATAATAAGCGAGGCTTTGCCCGATACGGACGCTGTTGCCATTGCGCGGAACAGCGGAGAGGCGTGCGCTGCGGTGATAATGTACCGCGGAGGCAGGCTTTTCGACCGTGCGGAATATTTTCTTGGGGAGGAAGAGGGGGAAAGCGAAATGATGGAGGATTTCGTTACCCAGTATTACAGCGGGCAAAGGGAGATCCCGCGGAATGTGGTTCTCGGCTGCGACCCCGGGAATATGCCCGATATTGAAGAACTTTTGCGCAGCCGCAGCGGACGGGCGGTTGATGTTATGTGTCCGCAGAGGGGGCGTTATATGCGACTTTCGGAAATTGCCCGTTCCAATGCCGAGGAATACCTTTCCATAAAGGTGGGGAGGACAGCCCGTGAAATTGCCGCGCTTGAAGAATTGGCACGTTTGCTGGGTCTGAAAAAAACGCCTCTTTACATTGAAAGCTACGATATATCCAACTTGGGTTCGGCGGATATGGTAGCGGGAATGATAGTTTTTGAAAACGGCAGACCCTGCAAAAAGATGTACAAAAAATTCTCCATTAAGGAGAATAAAATTCAGAACGACCTTGCCTGTATGCAGGAGGTTTTGCGGCGGCGATTCACTCATTATTTAGATGAGAACGAGACAGACGAGGGCTTCAAGCGCCTGCCCGACCTTATTTTGCTTGACGGCGGGGAAAATCAGCTGAACGCCGTCAGGGAAGTGCTGTGGGAAATGGATATTAACCTGCCTGTGTTCGGCATGGTAAAGGACAACAATCACCGCACCCGTGCCATAACCGCAGACGGGGGCGAAATAAGCATATCCGAGGCAAAGTCCGCTTTTATGCTGGTGACGAGAATACAGGACGAGGTGCACAGGTTCTCCATAGGCTATCAGCGGAAAAAGCACCGCAAGAGCGCCTTTGAACTGGGGATCACAAGCGTTAAGGGGATAGGCGAAAAAAAGGCAATGAAGCTTCTGAGCACATTCAAGACCATGGAAAACCTGAAAAAAGCTTCTCCCGAGGAGATCGCTGCTGCTGCGGGAGTGAATTTGCAGGTAGCCCGGGACGTGTGGGAATATGTGCATGAGTAAAGGAAAAAATGGCTTTTGCAGCACCTGCCGCAAAAGCCTTTGAAATTCTTACATTTTATGTCCCCCGACCACACGAATGATACCCGCTCCGTCCTTTTCGGTAAAAATATCCCCGAAGCCGTTTTCCTCCAGAATGCGGCTTACGATAGCCGACTCATTGTCTCCGACCTCAAAGATCATAAGTCCTCCCGGAGTAAGCAGATAGTTCCACATACAGGCTATCACACGGTAGAATTTGAGACCGTCCGATCCGCCGTACAGGGCTGTTTCCGGCTCAAAGGTGACCTCCCGCTGCAAATTGCTCATCTCATCGTCCGTTAAATAAGGAGGATTTGCCACAATGCAGTCAATGGGGATGAACCGCTCGTCATCAATGGGGTCGCGAAAATTATCCAGCATACGCCCGTCCATTACATCACCTCGGAAAAGCCGCACATTGACATTATTGTTACGCACATTTTCCGAAAGATACGGAAACGCCTCTCCCGACAGTTCTACAGCATAAAGCTGTGCTGCCTCTTCCATTTTTTTTGCTATGCTTATCGCCACGCAGCCGCTGCCGCTGCACAGGTCTATTACATGGACTTTGCGGTCAAGCTTTTTGTGCATTTTCCGCAACTGTACAAGGGAAACATCCACCAGCGCTTCGGTGTCCGCTCGGGGAATGAGCACACCCTCGCCCACACGGAATTTAAGCCCGTAAAATTCCCACTCGCCAAGTATATATTGCAGAGGATAGCCCAGTGCGCGGGTGTTTGCCGCCCCCAGCACCTTCTGACAGCGGTCGGGGCTTATTTCTTCCTCGGGGTGCAGCGCCAGAGCTTCACGGGTTATATTCCCGAAATCCTCTAAAATGCAGGTCTTGTCGAAATCCCTGTCGGGAATGTCCTGCAATATTTTGTCAACATTTTCATTAAGTTCACGAACGGTCATAATTTGCCACCTTATAAAAATATATACCGAAGATACGGCGGTTTACAGTAATCGACATTGAATTGCAGCATTCGGCTTTCCAATGCCGTTATATTTTTTAATTGCCGGTAATAGTCCTTATCTCGTTTATTGAGTGCTCAAACGCTGCCAGTATTTTCGGGTTAAAGCAGCCGCATTCTCCGCCCTTTATCATCTGCACAGCCTTTTCATGGCTGAATGCGGACTTGTAGACTCTGCGGGATGTAAGGGCGTCGTACACGTCGGCTATGGACACTACCTGGGACCATATGGTTATCTCATCCCCTGCAAGACCGTCGGGATAGCCTTTGCCGTCCCAACGCTCGTGGTGATGTCGGCAGATGTCGCGGCAGTAGGCGTAAATATCCTCGTCGATTATATCGGAAACCTTTTCCAGTATTTCCCAGCCGCTTACGGTGTGCCGCTTCATTATTTCAAATTCGGCAGGGGTAAGCCTGCCGGGCTTGCCCAGGATACTGTCGGGTACGGAAATTTTGCCAATGTCATGGAGCATGGCGGAGATGACCATTTTGCGTATCTCTCCCGAATGCAGCTCATACTCGGGATAAAGCTCTGCAACGCTGTGGAGCAGCACGTTGGTTATGCCGCAGATCCGCTTGACGTGTTCTCCCGATTCGCAGTCACGGAATTCTATAAGCTCCGCCAGAGCCTGAACCATGGAAATATGCATTGCGGAAAGCTTCTTCACCTGCTCCGCTACCATATCCTCCAGCTCTCTGCGGTGTCTGAAAAGCTCGATCATATTTTCCACACGGCAGATGAGGAAATTCGCTATAAAGGGCTTGGGGATAATGTCCACTGCGCCCAGCCGATATGCCTCCAGCAGCAGCTCCTCGCTGTCTGCGGCAGTGGCAGTGGTTATCACCAGCACGGGCACACGCTTTACAAGGCCGGAGCTATTGAGCTTCTCCAGCATTTCGATACCGCCCATCACGGGCATCATAAGATCCAGCAGTATGGCTGAGACCTCGGTATTTTCCAGGATCTCAAGCGCCTGCTTGCCGTTTTCCGCCTGGAGCGTATTATATTTTCCCTCGAAGCAGTCTGCCAATATTTCACGGTTAATGGCAGCGTCATCAACTATAAGAATGCTGCTTTTTTCCATAACATACCACCCTCAAAGTTTCTGTAGATTTGGCTGAAATTGCTGATCCGGATCAGCTCGAAAAGTTATTTGTAAATAATTCTTCTTATATTTTATCATATATTTGCCTATTAGTTGAGGGTAATTATAAACTGTTTTGTTAAATTATTGTGAACAAAGCCGCAGGGGCTTTGTTCCCCTCATACGCCGTAGAACGGGATTTTTTCCTCTCACACTCTGTGGGGGCGGCTTTTGTGTTGATGTGAATGTTTTTTTGAAATGTCGTTTATTTGTCGGTAATTGTGACTTGCCTGTATAAATGAAATGAGACTTTGTTTGTG
>CAMWIR010000009.1 GCA_947174365.1 uncultured Ruminococcus sp.
ATGAAAGAGGCTTCTGCGGATGATATTCGTAATGAAATGAATACATACTTGAATTATACAAGAATTTGTTATGTTCAAATGCTAACTGATATTTTACCGACTTCTGATTATGTGATTGACGGAGCAAAGGAACTTGAGGATATAATCAATGAAGCTATGGAAATAATTTTAAGGTGCTAAATTCCAATTTATCGGACTGATTGAAATTGTTTTCGCTCCAACCTCGATGGTTCTGCCACGATTGTTGACCGCAAGAAATACAAAAAGGCTGCGCTGTTTTCTGCGCAGCCTTTTTTCCGATATTATCAGCTGAGCCTTGCTCCGTTTGGAATGCTCTCATCGGGGAATATAACCTTTACCTCGTCCCCTGCGTCCGCTGCAAGTATCATTCCCTGGGACTCCACGCCGCACAGCTTTGCAGGCGAAAGATTCGCCACCACAATGACCTTTCTGCCAACAAGCGTCTCGGGCTCATACCACTTGGCAATGCCCGATACTACCTGCCTGCCGCCCAGTCCGTCGTCAAGAGTGAGCTTTAAAAGCTTCTTCGCCTTTGGTATCTTTTCACAGGCCTTGACCGTTGCCACACGCATATCCACCTTGCCGAAATCCTCTATACCAATGATCCCCGCAACAGGCGCTACATCTGCATTTTCAGGGGCATTATTGCCATTATCCCCCGCAGACTTCTCCTTTGCCACAAAAGCGTTAAGCTCCTCAATTTCCTTTTCCGCGTCAATTCTCGGGTAAAGCACATCACCCTTATGCACCGTTACATTTGCGGGAAGCACGCCGAATTTCCCTGCATTTTCATAGGAAACGTCCGCCTCGCCTGCGCCTATCTGTTCAAAAATTTTCGGCATATCGGTCGGCATAAAGGGACACAGCAGAGAAGCGGAAATTCTAATGCTTTCCAGAAGATTGTACAGCACAGTCGCCAGCCTTGCACGCTTGCCCTCGTCCTTTGCCAGTACCCAGGGAGAGGTCTCGTCAATATATTTATTGGCACGGGATATCACCTTGAAAATTTCCGTTAAAGCGGCGCTGAGCTTAGTCTCGTCCATAAGCCCGTCCACAGTGCCCCGCAGGGACTGGGCCATGGAAATAAGCTCGCTGTCAATAGGTTCAGCCTCCCTTTCCTCGGGAAGAGTGCCCTCAAAATATTTTATCACCATTGCCACCGTTCGGGAAACAAGGTTCCCCAGGTCGTTGGCAAGGTCGGAATTAATGCGGTTTATCATAATTTCGTTGGAAAAGCTGCTGTCCGCCCCCAAAGGCATTTCACGGAGAATGTGATAGCGGATAGCGTCTGCGCCGTAGCGGTTTCCAAGAACAATAGGGTCGATAACGTTCCCCAGAGATTTGCTCATTTTCTGCCCGTTGAAGGTTATCCAGCCGTGAACCGCCAGGTGCTTCGGCAAGGGCAGCTCCAGCGCCATAAGCATAGCAGGCCAGATTATAGCATGAAAACGCATAATGTCTTTTGCAACCATATGCACGTCCGCAGGCCAGAATTTGCCCATAAGATCGGGGCGGTCATTCTCATAGCCCAGAGCGGAGATATAGTTGGAAAGAGCGTCCACCCAGACATAGACCACGTGCCCCTCGTCAAAATCTACGGGAATGCCCCATTTGAATGTGGTTCGGGAAACGCAGAGATCTTCAAGTCCGGGCTTTATAAAGTTGTTCACAAGCTCTGTGGCACGGCTTTTGGGCTGTAAATAATCGGTCTCCGTCAGCAGCTTTTCCAGCCTGTCCGCAAAGGGAGAGAGCTTGAAGAAATACGCTTCCTCCTTAGCGTCGGTCACAGGGCGGTGACAGTCGGGGCAGCAGCCGTTTTCGTCCAGCTGGGTAGACGTCCAGAAGCTTTCGCAGGGAACGCAGTATTTGCCCGTATATTCGCCCTTGTAAATATATCCCTTGTCGTAAAGGCGGCGGAAAATGGTCTGCACCGTCTTGATGTGATAATCGTCGGTGGTGCGGATATAGTGGTCGTAGCTGATGTTCATAAAAGACCAGAGCTTTTTGAAATTCGCCACTATCTCATCCACATATTCCTTTGGCGTAACGCCCTTTTCGTCAGCCTTCTGTTGAATTTTCAGACCGTGCTCGTCGGTACCCGTAAGGAACATCACGTCATAACCCTGCATTCGTCTGTACCGGGCAATGGAATCGCACGCCACGGTGGTATAGCAAGTCCCGATATGAGGGCTTGCGGAGGGGTAGTAAATAGGTGTGGTAATGTAGTAGGGTTTCTTTGACATGATTTAAGTCCTCCTTATAGGTTAATATTTCTATTATATATCATTTCAATTAATTTTTCAAGAGTATAAGGTTGATAATTTGTAAATAAAGGGCATATTTTTGGGAGAAATTTCAGAGATAACGGGGTATATTTTTTTACTTTTTTTCCTTCAGCTTTTTTCGAAAAACCCCGGCAAGCTCCTTGTTCAGATCGTCCGGCAGCTTATCCGAATCATTCCGATATAGCCCGAAAGAGCCCTCGTGATAGGCGTGATAATTAAATCCGATGTCATATTTCCGAAAAATATCTATCATATCAGAAACCCATTCGCCGCCTCCCCGGTTTTCCTTGAAGCCCTCGGAAATTACTCCGAATTCCCCCGCATAAACGGGAACATTGTGCTTTTGTGAAAATTCCCAATAGGGCTTTACAGCGTCGTCAAGATACTGCTTGTCCAAGGTACGGATATTATCCGATTTGACTAGATCGATTGTAACATACGCATTGCAGCCGGTATTATTTTTCACATATCCCGAAATATAATATTGAAAACCGCTTTTTAGAGTGAATCTTTGAGCAGTGGCACTGACATTTTCCTTTGAGCCGGATATTTTAACGCAGCCGCCCTCTATGCCTTTGTCGGGAGCGTCGGAAATTCTGCCCGTGCCGTCCGAGCTCCAGAAGCCAAAGCCGCTCGCAGTATTATTGTCGCAGTCAAGGTAAAATTTCACAGAGTTTTTCCCTTTGGGGGAAATTTCCGTTAATGTGATATTGTCAAAATAAATGTCAGAATTTCCGCTGTTGCCCAGCACCTTCAGGCAAATATAGCCCGTGTTGTAATTATCCGTAAGTGCGATTTTCTCGCTCTCGAAATATTCCCAGCCATTACTGCTGTCAATGCTTTTTGAGGCTGCCGCCCCTGTCCATTTCCCGTAATCGGCTGAGACCATCTCATCCGAGGGATAGGAATAAACCGCCCCTGCTGTTCCCGCCCAGGCGGCATTCTGGTGAGTAAAGCAAAATGGCTCGTAGGTATGAAATTCATAAATAACATTGTCATCATCAAATATGCAAAAGGCGTCCTCGGGATTGCTGACGTATGACCAGTCGGAGCTGCCGTCGGCGCTTTTGGCAAAGCAAAGCCGCTCCGCAAAGATCGCCTGATAGGGGGATACGCTGCGAATTGCCTTTATTATCCGCTTGTACATCCCCGTATACTGTTCAAGGGTCTCTTCCTTGCTGTCCTTTAATGGTACGCCCGGCTCGTTTATCAGCCCGTAGCCCCATACGGTCGGCTCGTTGGCATATCTGCGGGCAATTTCTTTCCAAAGGGCAGCAAGTCTGTCTCCGTTTTCCTTTTCCTCCCACAGCGCCATGCCGTTCCCTTGTGACTGGTAGCCTCCCTGGGGAAAGTGCATATTAAGGATTATCCCCATGTTGTATTTTTTCGCCCACTCAATATTTCTGTCCAGCCATTCAAAGCCCTTTTTCTTGTAATGATAAGGGTTGTCGTCGCTTTCAAAAATACCGTAGTTAAGATAGAATCTCACGCAGTTAAAGCCCATTTCCGAAAGCTCCTTGTAGCTTTTTTTCGTGTGATGTTTATATGCGGGTGTGGGACTGTTTTCCCAAACGCCGTTGCCCAGCGCCATGCCCCTTATTTCCAGCTTTTTCCCGTCAGTTCCGATAATGTTCCTGCCCTCTGCATGAACAAAATCCTCTTTACCGAGGCTTTCTTCCTTGGCAAAAACAGCGGGAGCGGGTGTAAGAGCAAGCATTATTATAAGGGCAGTCAACAGAGCTGCGGTTTTTTTAAATATCTTCATGGCATTATTCCTTTCGTGGGATCATTACTGCTTTAAAAATATTATATAATATTTTCCGTTATGTATCAAGAGGGAAAATAAAAAAACAAGAGACCCGCAAAACCCATTATAACAAAGGATCCTGCAAACCTCTTGCTTCTTGTCTCTGAACATCTTGCATCTGTCATACCTGACAGATATTATCAGGCTACCTTATCAAACATTCCCCCGACAGCCGTGGGGTCGTTTTCACGGGTGCCAACGTTAAATTTATCCTCGGGTTTTGTCCTGGTGACAGTCTTTGTCTCGCCGCCTGAAACATAGGCTTTCCCGCATTCGGGGCAGATAGCGGATTTTATAACAACGCTCTGGCTCACTATCTCCTTGCCCTCGCGTGCAGCCGCAGCTCTGTTGCGGTAAACGTGCTCCATTTCGTGCCCCCGCACCGCAGAAGCCGCTGCCTCGGGGCTTATCTTTGTAGCGCTTTTGAAAGATACTCCCGGGTCGTCCGAGCCGTCCTGATATTTTCTGTTCTTGCAGGTCTGGCACTCGCCGTTGTTTTCTTCCTCCTCCAGCTTTTCAAGGCGCTTTTTCAGCGTGTCTATACGCCGCTCCAAGCCCTCGATCTTACCCTGCAATGTGCCTGTAACATTAGGGTCGGAGGTTTTTTCCATTGCTTTTTCGTAATCCTCTTTCTGCTTTTGCAGATTTGAGATCTTATTCGGGACAGCGCCTATACCGCCGCCGTTCTGACTGTAGCTTTCAAATCCGCCGCTGCCTGTGCTTATAGGTGAAATGCCCATAAATAAACGCCTCCTTTTAGAGTGAGATATAAAATTGCTTTACTTTTCGGCTTTTAGAGGCAAGATCATTAATGCCCTGCTTTTGCTTTTAAAACCATATTCCCGTTTTGATAATTTTACAGATCGCTGTTGTTTAATAAATTATTTTATGTATCATTACTGTTTATGTAGATTATTATAGCATATTTTTCCAAGGTTGTCAAGGGGCTGTTCCCTTTCTCTGCTTGTTTTTCGAAATTATTCATCTCAAAGTGCAAAAGTGCAGGGACAGACAGCTTTCAACAGTGGGTGCCGTACGGAAAACTTGATTTTACAGACCCGGTCAAATTCTCTACGATCAAATATAAATTTCCCAATACGACTGTATCCGTTCCTTGGGATACAGTTCATCAAGCAGTCCGAATTCGGGGTCATAATATTTGCCCTTGTGATATAAGACCCAGTGACCGTATTTGGGCAGCAAGACCTTTAATATGCAAGTATCGGGAAGCTTGGTATTATTATCTGCCTTTGTCATTGTTTTTGCACAGGAAATGCCAAAATGATCCAATGCGGCTGCAAGTTCTTTTTTCCCGTACCCTTGTCATTTTTTATAACTTTTATTACCTCATCTACAGAAACATTTGCCAGCATAGCAACGCATGCCTGCCCGCATAAATATTCCGTGGGCTGTTTGATATATTGTATCATAAAATATTACCTTATTGTATCGAACCGAGCGGTTCGACAAGTCCTGATTTATTGCTCTGAATATTATTGTAAGCATATCCCGATTCAATACGGCTTAGTGAAAATGCCGGGAAGCCGGGAATTTTCTCGGCGGCACTTAGCTTGAACCGGGACGGCTTCGCCTATTTTTCCCCTTTTCTGCGGGCGTTGCGCTCCTTGAACATCTCCTGGTAAGCGGCTACCGTACCCGCCTCCTTGTGCGCAGGCTTATCCTGCTTACCGCTCGGAGCTTCCTTGCGGGGAGTTTTCAGCAGTTCCTTGGGTGAATGCCCCGAATTTTGGGAATGCCCCGATTTTTCCCTTGGGGCGGGCTCTCTGTAAGGCTCGGGAGTCGGCTCAATACGCCCCGAACGTTCCCCGGGTATCTCACGGTATGCCTTTGCTCTGTCTGCCGCCCCGCGGTGAACTATAGGGTCACGGGGTATCTCCTTAAAAGGAACATTGTTTGAGGGGGCACTGCTTGCTGTGCTTTCTTTTCCCGCTGCCTCATCAAGAGATACCTCGCGGAATGCGTCACTGTTTTCCGAGGGCTTTTCATAGGGGTTTACGCCGGCTTTTGGAGCGTTTACGGAAGTGCCTGCCGTGTAATTGCGCCCGAGGGTATTTTTATAGGGAGTATTACTGTTGCCTGCCGTATTTCGTGATATAGGCGTTTGGGAAATATGACCCGAAGCGTCTTGGGAATTCCTTGGAGCAGCGCTTTCACGAGGGGCATGGTTATAGGAGCCTGCGCCTGTTTTTGCAGCGGTGTCGGTGTTGTTGTAACCGGAATTTTTCCCGTTGCTTTTCGGGGTATCGTCCCACGGTATTTCCTCAAAGGAATTGCCGAGAGCATCGTTTTCGTCCCATGAGATCTGCTCAAAGGAATTTGCATTATCCGAGGAAACGGATCTGTTTTGCGAAGCGCTTTTCGGAGAATTGCCGCCGTTCTTTTGAGGAATATTTCGGTAAGGTTTATTTTGAGCCTCCGGATTCCTTTGGAGAGCATTTTCACGGGGAATATTCCGATCGGACACGGTTTGAACGTCTGAACCGATCGGGGTAACGCTTTTTTCCGAAATATTTTCACCGGGAACGTCCCTGCGGAAATCAGCCGTATTCTGCTCCGGCATTTCCGATCTTGCGCCGCTCCGGGGAACATTACCGTAAGGCTCGGGAGTACTCCGCACGGGAAGCTTTGTATCAATGATATTTCCGATATTTTCACCCGTGGGACGTTCGCGGTAAAATGTGCGTTTTTGGGAATAAAGCGCACCCTTGTCTTTCATGGCGGTATCCGCCCAAAGGGAGGAAATTTTCTGCACCGCAGCAAGGCATTCCTTTATCTGAAAGGGGTCAAAGGCAAAATATTCTCCCCATAGAGAAATGGCAGCCGTGGGGTTGGAAAGGTATACCCGCAGGGTGTTAAGGACGATCTCCTGATGTGCGAAGTAATCGCCCACGCTTTCGGGAATTTTCCTGGGGTAAAGCAGGTCTATCCAGCCGCTGTTGTCATACAGATAGTCGTTGCCTGCGGATATGAGCGCGCTGCCGTTGTCCTCGCCGTGACGATCGTTTTTATCGCTTTTCCGTGCAGTGAACACATCTCTCGGCAGCGGGCGCTTGCCTGCTCCGAGCTCCGCCTCCTCCGGGGTCAGCATACCCATTTCCCAAAGCTTGCGGGTAAATTCGGTAAGAATGGGGTTATTGCAGTATATCCTGTCTCTGTCTATTATTATTTCAAAACCGGAAAATCTGGCGCTGCCGTATTTTTTGCGCAGGCTTTTTTTCTGTCCCGGGCTCATAGTGTAAACACGCTTTATCTTTTCGGGAGGGCGGTTTTCGGGCAGTCTGTCCTGCTGCTTTTCGGCAGCGGCAGTGAGGAAATCTCCGAAATCGGGTGCTTTATCCGGCACTGTTCTTGCGGTCGCTGCGCCCGTGGGGGTATATATATTGGCGGAGTTATTGGAATTTATGGGCAATTTTGCTCACTCCTGTTATAATAAATTAAGTCGGTAAAGCCACAGCAAAACGGATATGGTTTACACGCACTCATACTTAAAGCTGTAATGAAAGCAGCGATCGGGCTGACGTATCACTTACGTTACCTTATATTTTACCATATTCTCCCGAAAAAATCAAGCTGTTTTTTAAAGAAATGCCGATCAAAATGCTTTTAAATTTTTTTGCCTTAAAAATGGCTGCGTATAACGGAGCTTTCACTGCTTGTCGGCAGATCTTTATCATCTGCCGATCGGCGTTTTCTTTTGATTTTATTATAGCGCATTTTACATATAATGTCAAGGTCAATTATTTAAGGAAATACCGATAGGATCGTTTTATAAATTGTAATTTTACAGCTTTTGACCGACAGTTCCTTAAATTGAGCTTTATTGAAATGCCTTTTCAATGTAACACATCGTCACAGCGGCAAAAAAATCCGACAACATCGCCGAATCAGCGGTATTGTCGAGCTTTTCAAAAATATATTTATGTACCCCTCCGAAAAACGGAGGGTTTTGTCATGTTGCTGCTGAGCAGCACTCAAAGTCGGAATCAATATAATGTGAAAAGATCCTTGCATTGAAGCTTCTTGTATTGCAGCTTCCCGTATCCGTTCCCGAAACGTCCAGGTCGTCGGGAAGGATAAACTTTATGCAGCGTACGATAACGTCGCGGCAGGAGGCTTCCGTGTGAGCGGGAACAGTCATGGTTTTCATGCCTCTTCTGTATTCGTTGCCCTCGGGGTCTGTCTCATTGAGAATCACCGCCAGCGCTACCCGCTTTCCCGGGCAGACGTTCTGAACGGTAACGTCCAGTTGAAGAATACGTCCCGTAGATTCGAGGATAATATTGCCTGCGTCGAATTCTATAGTATCGCTGCAGCCCTCTGCGGAAATGTCTACGGGGATAGGACAGCTTTCGGGAATAACGACAATGCCGCAGTCTACATCTATCTCCGGCGAGGGGAAGGTAACGATATTGCCCTCATCATCGCTGTAGGAAACCGATTCGTTTACAGGTACAGTACCCGTGCATTCACCGACATGCTGAACGTTGAACTGAAGCGCAGCCCCCTCGCTTCCGCTTACGCCGAGAGCGGGGATATTCCATTCAACGGTATTGGAGTCGACCATAGTCGCAGAACCGACCGCCGGATTGATAAGAGAGGTTATTCTGAAGCATGGAGCAACCGTGTCGCGGAGAACAATGTTTGTAGCTCCCGTTTTTGTGATGTTGTTTGCCAGATCCTCAAAAAGGTTTTCAAGCTCCGCGTCATTCGGGGTAATTGCAACGTAAGCCGAGGACGGGTCGGAAGCCCAGTCATCAAGAGCGTTTTCGTCAATCCCTCCGTTGCCGGACAGACCGATACAGTAAATTATAACGCCCTGAGCCTTAGCCGCAGTCGCAACAGTATTGGGATCTCCTCCCGCAGTTGTAACGCCGTCGGTGAACATTACCATTACCTTTTGGTTTGTTGTACCGACAGGGAAAAGCTGCAAAGCCTTTTCAAAAGCGTCGGCATGATTTGTGGAGCCGTCGGCAGTAAGAGAGGTCACAGCCGCTTTCAGGTCTGCAACGGATGTGATAAGTCCGGTATCCTGGGTAGCGGTGTCTGCAAAGCTTACAACGGCAATACGGCTGCCGCCGCCGATCTGACCGTCCTGTGAACTGTCGGTCGCCTCATCTATAATATCAATGAATTTTCTCGCGCCGTTTTTCATATTGGCAAGAGGGCTTCCCGCCATGCTTCCCGAGCGGTCGAGAATAAGAACAATATCAGCAGGGTTGCTTACAATGTCGGGTGAAGCTGCAAGTGACAAGGTCACTTGAAACGATCCGCCGCAGCTTATGCTGTCGGTATTGACTTCCTTATTGGAGTAGGTTATACCCATTAAATTCATTCCTTTCAAAGCTTTTGTAAAACTCAAGGATACCGCCGTACACTGCGCGGTTCCTTAGTACAGTATATGCCTTACGGGGAATGATTGCTACTTGATACGGGGCAGCCCTCCATGCTTCTTCCGATCCTGTCCGCAATTTAATGGGGATCGGCATCAAATAAGCATGACGCCTCAAAAATGAGCTTTGACGGTAATTATTGTTTCTTCCCGTATATTTATGCTGATTTCGGAAAAATTATAGGAGAACATTAAAAAGCCGTTATTACGGAAAAATTTTTAGGAGATGATTTTTATGGCAGTGGATTTTGCCGAAAGCAGGACAAGAGAAAACTTAATGCGAGCCTTTGCGGGTGAGAGCCAGGCGAGAAACCGCTACACCTTTGCGGCGGAAAAAGCCAAGAAAATGGGCTGCTGGTTCATTTACAACATTTTTACCTTTACAGCCAATCAGGAAAAGGCTCATGCGGAGATCTTCTACAACCATTTAAAGCAGGTAAGCGGCAGTAATGTTGTTATTGACCAAGCGGGATATCCCGTGGGAAATTTTGACAAGCTCGAGGAGCTGCTGCGTTCGGCGCAGCACAACGAGTATGAGGAATATGAAAGCGTTTATCCCGAATTTGCTCGTGTTGCCAAGGAAGAGGGGTTTGCAGACATTGCATATTCCTTTGAAAAAATAGCCCTTATCGAAAAGGAGCACGGCGACCGTTTTGCCTGCTTTGCCGAGCTTATCGAGCAGAGCAAAATGTTCACGGGGGATGAGGATACCGAATGGATATGTCTCAACTGCGGGCATATTTACAAGGGAAAAAACGTACCCAAGGCGTGCCCTGTTTGCGGACACGATCAGGGATATTTCGTACCCTACAAGTATTACAAATTTGTTGCGGAGCAGTACGGTGTGCCCATGTGCGGAACCGAGGGGCAGCAGTGATCTGCGGCTCGGTGATTGTGCTATAAGAAAAAATTCCTTCCGTATTTTTCGGGAGGAATTTTTTTGCGTTCTTTTGATTCAATAATGCAATTATTGACAATTTTTTAAAGGTATGGTATAATTTTATCAGTGAACGCTTTCGAAAAATTTTTTTCATGATGACACATTTTGTCTGCCTTACATGATCCTTACATGATTATAGTTTAAGAAAATAACGGTCGATCGGTATTTTAAAAATTTAAGGAGAGATCTTATGGAAATCATTATTTTAATTTGCTGTGTGCTGATAATCGTTCTGTTGATACTTATTCTGGTCAAGGTCGGCAAACCGAACAATAGCGGCGGGGCAGATATTTTGAACGCTATTGAAAATCTGTCGAAAAACCGTGAAAGCGACAACCGTATGCTTATGGACTATTCCTCCAGACAGGAAAAGTCGGTAGTGGATCAGCTGGACAGGCTTGGGCGTGACCTTAAAGAATCACAGGATAAAAGCCGGCAAGCTTCTGCGGATTCGCTGAAAAGGCTTGACGAGCAGATGAGCAAGCTGATAGATAAAAACAGTGAAGGCCTTAAAGAAATTACTGGCATTGTCAACGAGAAAATGGAAAGTAAGCTTAACGGCTTTTCGCAAACGGTCGGGACTAATATCACAAACCTTGGAAAAACTTTAAATGACAGCCAAAAGTCGATGACCGACAGCTTTAACGCCTTGAAAGCGGAAAACAGCAAGGCGCTTGCGGATATCAACAACACTGTAAACGTAAGGCTTGACGAAAAGCTTAACAGATCCTTTGAAACAATGACAAACGGCATGACGGCTTTGGGCAAGAATTTAAGCGACAGCCAGAGCAGGCAGGAGCAGACCACCAGGAATGAACTGGAAAAGCTGCGGACATCATTCGGCGAGATCAAGGAAGAAATGACAGCATCGCTTACCCGTATCCGCAATGCAAATACCGAAGATATGGAAAAAATGCGGCAGGAAAATCAAAAAAGCCTTGACAAGATAAACGACACCGTTAACGAAAAGCTGCAAAAGACGCTTGACGATAAAATATCCCAATCCTTTGAAGCGGTAAACAGCCGTCTTAAAGAAGTGTACGAGGGACTGGGCGAGATGAAGTCGGTGGCAGTCGGAGTTACCGACCTTAAGAAAGTGCTTTCAAATGTTAAAACAAGAGGCAATCTTGGAGAAATACAACTGGAGGCTATTCTTGAGGAAATTCTTGCCCCCGAGCAGTATGGGAGACAGTTGCAGCTTTCCTCCGGCGGCAGGGAGCGTGTGGATTTTGCGGTAAGGCTGCCGGGCAGCGGGGACGGCGAGGTGTATTTGCCGATAGATTCGAAATTCCCCGGAGATACATATTCCAATTTGCAGGACGCCTATGACAGCGGCGATACGGAGCTTATAAAAAAAGCGAGGACAGCGCTCAAAAGCGAGATACTGCGCTGCGCCAAGGATATAAGCGACAAATACATACTGCCCCCCGCAACTACCGATTTTGCGGTAATGTTCCTGCCCTTTGAGGGACTGTATGCAGAGGTAGTGAATATGGGGCTTATAGAGCAGCTTCAAAGGGATCATCGGGTGAATATTGCAGGCCCTTCAACAATGGCGGCTATGCTCAACAGCTTCAGAATGGGTTTCAAGACGCTGGCTATTCAGAAAAAGAGCGGCGAGGTCTGGAAAATCCTCGGGGCGGCAAAGACGGAATTTGAAACTTTTTCAAAGGTATTGGAGGCTGTTCAGAAAAAATTGCAGGGCGCAGACAGTGATCTGGAAAAGCTTGTGGGCACACGGACCCGTAAGATAAATAAGGCTCTGCAAAATGTGGAAAATCTTGATGCGAGCGAAGCGGAAAAAATGCTTACGGATGATTTGTCGGATGACTGATAACTTCCTTTGCGGAATGCCGAGGCATATGAAGCAGTATGCCGCCGTATGTTGACGTAAGATCGTCGCTCTGTCCACCCGGATATATGTATAAAGTGAAAACAATTTGCAGGAATTTTATAAAACACTTGCAAAATCCGAAAAAATGTTATATTATAATATAGGTGTGCTGCGTTGCTGCAAGGGAAATGCGGTGCTTTAAAATTGTTAAGATCAACATTTATAATATGAAAGGGAGAGTTTGTTATGTCTTTGAAAAATATGTCCGACAGCGAACTTAAAAGCTTCAGAGATAAGGCGGCAAGCGAGTATGAGGCGTTTAAGGGCGAGGGCTTAAAGCTTGATATGTCAAGGGGCAAGCCCTGTCCCGAGCAGCTGGAATTATCCATGCCGCTGCTTGATATTCTCAACAGTTCCTCAAACCTTATTGACGAGGGCGGAGTTGATGTGAGAAACTACGGACAGCTTACGGGCATTACCGAGACAAAGCGTATTTTTGCGGATATTCTGGGCATTTCCCCCGAGATGATAATTGTCGGAGGCAGCTCCAGTTTGAATTTAATGTATGACGCAGTTGCAAGAGCGGTGCAGTTCGGCGTGTACGGCAGCAAACAGCCCTGGGGCAAGTGCGAGGGCGCAAAGTTCCTCTGCCCCGTGCCCGGATATGACCGTCATTTCAGCATTACGGAGACTTTCGGCTTTGAGATGATAAACATTCCCATGACCCCCACAGGCCCTGATATGGATATGGTGGAGAAGTTGGTAAACAATGATCCCACGGTCAAGGGTATCTGGTGCGTGCCCATGTACTCCAACCCCGACGGCTATACTTATTCGGATGAGACGGTAAAGCGTTTTGCGGCACTGAAGCCTGCTGCCCCCGATTTCAGGATTTTCTGGGACAATGCTTACTGTGTTCACCATTTAAAGGACAAGCATGACAGTCTGCTGAACATATTTGATGAGGCGAAGAAAACAGGCAATGAGGATATGATCTTCGAGTTTGCCTCCACTTCAAAGATCACCTTTGCGGGTGCGGGCGTGTCGGTGCTGGCGGCGTCGGAAAATAACGTTAAGCAGATAATTTCTCTTCTGGAGATACAGAATATAAGCTACGACAAGATGAATCAGCTGCGCCATGCGAGATTTTTCGGGAATGCGGACGGTCTGCGTGCTCATATGGAAAAGCACAAGGCTATTCTTGCTCCCAAGTTCGATCTGGTGAACGAGACCCTCAAAGCGGGCATGGGCGACACGGGACTTTTAAGCTGGAATGTGCCCAACGGCGGCTACTTCATTTCCGTAAACACTCCCGAGGGCTGTGCCAAGGAGACGGTGCGCCTTTGCAAAGAGGCAGGCGTTGTGCTGACGGGCGCAGGGGCTACATACCCCTACAAGAAAGACCCCAAGGACTGCAACATAAGGCTTTCGCCCTCTTTCCCCAGCCTTGCCGATCTTAAAAAGGCGACCGAGCTTTTCTGCGTTTGCGTTAAACTGGCGGCTGCGGAAAAGGAAATTGCCGACAGGAAATAACCGGATTTTTCCTTGAAATTTCGTCCCTGCGCTTCGTCCTTTCGGGTGGAGCACGGGGACTTTTTGATAATGGATATGCTGTTTTGGGGATATGCAGGAAAATTTTCTTGACAATTTTTTACGGAATTGGTATAATTGTTAAAGGGGCGATACAATGGGAACGCCGTTGTTTCTTTGCGGAAGTGTTTACGGCAGACTTTTGCGATTTAAAACGGTCAATTAGTATTTGCTTAATATTTTAAGGCATTATGGGAGGACTCAATAATGCAAAGGACAGCCAAAAAAAGATTTATTTTCAAGAGGAGCTATTACATAAAAAAAGCCGTTAAAATTTTATTGGCGATACTTGTTTTGATATTTATTTTTACGAGCGTGGTCAAGCTTGACGGCAGATATGTTTTCAGATATTCCACGAAGATCACAATAGAGCAATGCACCGATGAGGACGCACGGAAGCTTACCCATATGCCCTTTTTAAGAAAGCTATATCTTTTGGGCTGTCAAACGGATAATTTGGATTTTTTAACAGATATGCCACGGCTTCAAGAGATTTTCATAAGTTCGCTCAACAGCTACGACTTATCGTTCTTGGAAAGCTGCACCGAGCTCAGGGAATTCGGCGGCGGACAATTTACCTTTGATGATCTGAACTGCTTTTCAAAAATGAACAAGCTGGAAGATCTGGATTTAGGCATTTTTGTAGACAATAATATTCACAGCCTTGAGGGTCTGGATAAACTTACGTCTTTAAAAAGGCTTTACCTTTCAAAGTTAAATGAAAATGCCGAGACGGAGCTTATTAATTCTCTTACAGGACTTGAAAGCTTATATATAACTCACAGTGATATTGAATTTCTGGAAATTAGTGCGGCAAATCTGAATTATCTGAACCTTTCTCACGATCCGAAGCTTAAAAATGTAACGTTTAATGGTGATTTGGGCAGCCTTGAAACTCTTGTCATAGATGATTCACCGAACATTGTTTTTTCGCAGCTGCCCGAATTTCCGGCATTGAAAACAATAGTTGCTTCACAGGGGCAGCTTAGTGATGATGAAATTGAGGCTTTGAAGTCAAGGGGTGTTGAGGTGAAAATATATGAACAGGAGACCGATTGAGTGGGTGAGTTAAATTATGGATATAAGTATTGACGTTGTTTTAAATAAGAGCGATTTTTGCAGGCTCGGCATAACGGAAATAAAGAAAAGCTTTGGGGGAGAGGAGTATTCCACCGATCCGCGCACATATGCTTACAAGGGCGAAAAATGTCTCAATGAATTTGCAGACAGATGTTACGAAAAATACATTCCCGGAAATATAACGCTGACATTTGACAGCAAATTTACATATGAGCTTCAACGAATGGTTTATGACTCTCCCGAAAAGTGCGGGGAACATATAATCATGAGATTTGCAGCGGATCTGCTTGAATTTACGGAAGATTCTGCCATTGTGATCGCTCCCGATGACGGCCTTGTCAAAAGGGAATTCTGTCTCGAAAATTTCGGTGAGTTTACGGAGAATTTTATAAAATTCCTGAATGACGATGATGAGATCGGGACGATATTTCATGTAAAAAAAGAATTAACATTACTCAAACAAATCTCAAACATTACCAAAGCAATAAAAGCTAAAATGAAAACATCGGGGTAAATTTTAAAATAACGAGGTTAAATATTTATGGATAAAAGAAAAAAAACGCCGAAGAAAATTGCGCTGCTGACCGATTCCTGTGCGGATATGCCCAAAATGAACAGACCCTCGAATTTGTATATCGTGCCCTTGCGGATAACCTGCGGCGGCGAGGAATTTCTTGACGGGGTGAACATCGGCGGCAGCGATATTTACGCTTTTCATGAGCGTGGAGAGCTGCCCAAGACCTCCCTGCCTGCGGGTGAGGATATCGAACAGACCTTTGACAGAATTGCGGCGGAGGGCTATGACGGTGTTATTGCGGTGATGTTTTCAAGCGGACTTTCGGGTACATATGAATTTGTGAAAATGCTTGCAGAGGAACGGGAAATGCCTGTAAAGGTATATGATTCCAAAAACGGCTCGCTGGGACTTTCCATGATAATTTTGCAGCTGGCTCTGGAAATTGAACAGGGGGCGGACTGGGAATATCTTACGGGTGAGAGGGTGGATTTTCTTATAAAAAATACCTTTGCTTTTTTCTCGGTGGATTCACTGGAATATCTTCACAAGGGCGGCAGGATAGGCTATGTTACGGCTGCGGCGGGGACTTTGCTGGGAATAAAGCCCATTATAACCTTTGCCCCCGACGGCAAGCTTATAACTGCGGCAAAGGTGCGGGGCAGCAAGCAGCTGGCGGATAAGCTGATTTCCCTTGCATATGAAAGGGGGAAAAATTTCCCCGATATAAATATTGCCGTGGCAAACGGCGGGCTGCCTGCGGAAATGGAAGCTATCCAAAAAGAGCTTTCGGCTGCTCTGCCTGTATACAAAAACTGCTGGAGCGGCGAAATAGGTGCGGTGCTGAGCGCCCATATAGGCAAGGGGATACTGGGTTCGGCGGTGCAGATCCTGAAATGATAAATATTGAGCGGGCTGCCTTTTGCTAAAGATAGGGTCTCTGTGTTTTAACCAATCATTTAGTTCATGATTTGTTCATTTATTACAATACCGCGGCAGCTTCGGAAAACCCTCTTGACAGGAACAAAAAAATGTGTTATACTTTAATATAGCTAAATATTTTGTGTATGAATCACATAAAGTTAGAGGAGGAGCTATAGAATGAAAGTAAAAAAGCGTTATTATGTTGCGTGTGTGCTGATGTGCATTATGGCGCTGCTGTTGGGTGTGTCCATGTTCTACTTTGAGATGGGTCTTTCCAGGTACTCGAAGCTTAACAATGTGGTAAGAAACACTTGGATCCAGACATCTGCCAGCGATCCGGAAACAGGGCTTAATACAGACCTGTTCATTACCACAGTGCATGAAGTGGGCGAGGTGACAGAGCGCAACGACGGTCAGCCTGTGGGTGCAAACTGGTCGTACATAGGGCAGCAGGTAAAGGTGGACGGTAAATACACTGCCTACGGCAAAGAGGTTTACGGCAATAACATCATTTTAAACGGCGATGTTAAGAGATTCGACAAGATCTCCGTTTACTATAAGCCCGATAATCCGCTTATGGTTTATTATCCCGTAAGCTACACTCTGTATTTTATAATGATCGCAGCGGTCTTTGTAGTGGCGGTCGTACTGGTACTGGTGTGCAGACTGCTTAACAATTCGCTGAAAAACAACACCTTCAGCGACAAGGCGGTAACATTTATGGATATACCGTTGGCAGTAATTATTGTTTGCGTTGTTATCGGCTTTTTTGCGGGAATGTTTATCGGCAATATCCAGGTCGACAGCAGCTACACAACTATCAGCCAGGGTCTTGCGGAAATGTACAAAAATCACGAATTGCAGTTCTGAGCTGACGTAGGCAAGAAAATTAGAGGCAAGAGGCAAGAGATTGCTCCTTGCTTCTTTTTATAAATTTGCATATAAAATTATTCTCACGGCATTTATTCCTGTCTCCTGCTTCCGGTCAATACCCATATTTTTTTCTTTTTGCCTACTTTTTGCCTATAAGAATGCAAGGGTCACGATAACGGCGATAATTTCCGCTGCACCTGTCCGTAAGTCAAAAAGCTATAGAAAAAGAGGCAGGATTTTTACATCCTGCCCCTTGGCTATTGCAGACTTATCGCCCGAATGCGGTTATACTAATCCTGCGAATCCTCATTTCTCATGCTGTCCCTCGCAAGCTTTCGCTGCAGTAACATCTCTCTTGTCATAAGCACCTGTCTGGGCTTTGCCCCCTCAAAAGGTCCTACTACGCCCATTTCGTCCAGCATATCCATTATCCTCGCCGCCCTTGCATATCCAAGCTTCAGCTTGCGCTGGAGGTAGGAAACGGAAACTCCGTTAGTGCCTGCTTCCACTGCGCATTCCACCGCAAGCTCCGCCAGATCCTCATCGGAAAGGCTGTCTGCATTTTTTGCACCCTCCATGGGCTTGTCCTTTTCCTTTTCACCCTTGGGCTGGGGAATGCTGTTCTCGATCTCTTTCATAATATCATCGCTGTAGACCACGTCTCCTGCGCCGTTCTTGATGAAGTTCACCACTGCCGCGACCTCCTTGTCAGAGGAGAAGCAGTTCTGCACACGCACAGGCTTTGCATATCCCGTGGGGAAATACAAAAGGTCGCCGTTGCCCAGCAGCTTTTCCGCCCCCACTTCATTTATAATTGAGCGTGAATCTATGCCCGAGGCGACTTTTAGGGCGATACGCGAGGGAATGTTCGCCTTGATAAGCCCCGTGATAACGTCCACGGTAGGACGCTGAGTGGCAATTATAAGGTGCATTCCTGCCGCACGTGCCATCTGCGCCAGACGGCAGATGCTGTCCTCGACCTCTCCCGCTGCCGCCATCATAAGGTCGGCAAGCTCGTCTATAACTATGACTATCCTCGGCAAAGGCTCTATCCCCTCGGTCTCCGCCGCCATTTCATTGTAGCCTTTAAGGTCACGGACATTGTTATCCGCAAAAAGCTTATAACGCTTGAGCATTTCCTGCACTGCCCAGCTAAGCGCGCCCGCCGCCTTTCGCGGATCGGTGACCACGGGAATGAGCAGATGAGGAATGCCGTCATAAATTTTGAATTCGACTACCTTTGGGTCAATAAGCACCAGCCGCACCTCGTCGGGGCTTGCATTGTAAAGAATGCTCATGATTATGCCGTTGGTGCAGACGGATTTACCCGAGCCTGTAGTTCCCGCAATGATGATATGGGGCAGCTTTGCAATATCGCCCAGAATAATTTCGCCGTCAATGTTCTTGCCCACAGCAAAGGTGAGCTTGCTCTGAGCGTTTTTGAATTCTTCCGTGTCCAGAACGTCACGAAGGGTAACAATGTCCTTGATCTTGTTGGGCACTTCTATGCCCACCGCCGCCTTGCCTGGAATGGGCGCTTGAATTCGCACGCCCTCCGCTGCCAGATTCAGCGCAATATCATCGGAAAGTCCCGTGATCTTAGAGATCTTTACTCCCGCATTCGGTTGCAATTCGTATCTTGTAACGGTAGGTCCTCGGTGAATATCCACGATTCTGGTCATTACTCCGAAGCTTTTTAATGTCTCCACCAGCGTATCCGCATTCTGGGTCATTTCCTCCTCCGCCTGGTCGGCGTTCACCTCGTTGGCGGATTTTTTTAACAGCTCCAGCGGTGGGAAAACATACTCCACGGGAGCGGGGATATTCTCCGCAATTTCATTCTGGATATCCCTTGCGGTGGTTTCGGGCATATCAAGATCCGCATCGTCGGTTATTTTATTGGACGCCAGCGTTGAGCCCTTACCAAAGCCCTTTTTAAGAGGCGGGAAAGCAGCTGCGGGCTTTATGGGAGGCAGTTCCGTACCGGTATTTTCGGGGGTTTTTTGAGGAATGTCCGAAACAGTTCCTTCATTTTCCAAAGCCGCATTTGCAGCGGCATTATTGCCGCCTGCCGCCTTTTTGATAATGGAAGCCAGTTCCTCCTGCCTCTTTTGCTCCTCG
Source organism: uncultured Ruminococcus sp. (assembly GCA_947174365.1). Lineage (GTDB taxonomy): Bacteria > Bacillota > Clostridia > Oscillospirales > Ruminococcaceae > Huintestinicola. The sequence goes on from CAMWIR010000009.1 coordinate 19,400, forward strand.
GCTTTTTTGGCGTCCTGCTTGCCCGCATTCTTTGCCGCCTTGCGTTCCGCCTCGTTTGCCTCTATTTCACGGGCAATATTTTCTCCCTCGATCTGGGCAGCGGATTTCTTTTCCTCCAAAGCTCCTTCCGATTTATCGGCATTCGAACTGTCGGCACTGCCTACGGGCACGGGAATATCAATGTCAAATTCCGCCTGCCGTTCCTTTGCAACGTCCTCGGGCACATCTCCGTTGGGAACTTTCTTTGCGGCCGCCTTTGCCATATTGGCAGCTGCTTTTGCCGCAGCTTTTGCGTCGGCAGCCGCAGCCCTTTTGGCAGACCGTTCCGCCCTGATCTCCGCTTTCTCCCTTGCCTTGGCCTCCGCAGCCCGCTTTGCACCCGGAGAGGGCACAAATTCTTCTACCTCTTCATACTCCGGACGTGCGTCGCTTGCGGCAATAAAAATATTCTTGATAAACCGGAACACATCAATGACTGTCCGATTGGCAAGCAGCATAATAAATACAAACGCCAGCAGCAGGATAATAACTCCCGCTCCTGTCCGTCCGAACAGGTTTATAAGGGGTATCCCCAGAACCAGCGACATAAAGCCGCCGCCCTTGAAGTCCTTGCCGTTTTCGTAAAGGTCGGTTATCTGCTTGCCGAGGGTGATGTTATCCTCGGGAGGCTCGGCAAAAAATATCTGGATAAGAGCGCAGCTGATGAGTATCAGAATGACTCCTTGGGCTGCCTTGCCCGTTACCGTCGCTCTGCCCTTGTCGGAGGCTATCATTACCGAGGCGTACAGCAGTATGGGGGGGACGAGAACCACTCCCACGCCGAACAGCCCCAGTAAAACATTATGTATGACCAGCCACGCCGATTCTCCCTTTACCGCCGCAAATGCCGCTATCAGTACCCCCGACGCAAACAGCACGGCCGACCATAAAACCTTGTCCGCAGCCGCTTTTTTTTCCTCCGCCTTTGAGCCTCGCTTTGCCGCAGGCTTTTTTGACGAGGCGGTTTTTCTTGTTCCTGCCACTTTTGTTCACTCCTACGAATTTTTTATATATTTATATTTTTATATTCGGATATGGGAAACGCCGGGTAAAACGATCTGCCGGAGCTTGCCTTTCAGATCTATAGACCCAGTACACCTGCAATAATGACTGCAATTCCCAAAATAAGCGTGTAAATTGCGAATGCTCCGAATCTGTCCGACTTCATCAGCCATTTCACCAGAGCAATGGCAAAATATCCCGAAACCGCCGCCACAGCCATGCCGACAATAAGGGGCAAGGCCTCAACGGAAGCGCCGTTGCTGCCGCCCATGAACTCCGACAGGGCGCTTGCCAGTATTACGGGAATGCCCATGATAAAGCTGTATTCCACAGCGTCCTCCCGCTTCATGCCCGTGATCTGCGCTGCGGAAATGGTAGAACCCGACCGTGACACTCCCGGCAGCAGCGCCACTCCCTGGAAAAATCCGATAAACAAAGCGTCGGAAACGGTTGTTTCCCCTGCAGCCGTGCCGCCTCCCCTTGCCTCGCTCCGTTTCGAGCAGCGGTCGCCCATAAAAAGGATCGCCGAGGTGTACAGAAAGCAGATCCCCTCTACTATTATGTCGTTGTCCTCCTGAACCGAGGTGAAAAAATCTCTGAATATGTAGAAAATAAACAGCGGCAGTATGGATATGATTATCATGATTATCATTCTGCGGCAGCCGTTCATTTCGCTCCATTTGAACCGCCCTGTGAATATGTCCCCCAGCATGGCGAAGGCCTCTTTTATAAGCTCCCGGATTTTTTGGCGGAATGCAATAAACACCGCTGCCAATGTCCCGATATGCAGCGCAATTGTGGTCAGCATGGCGCTCTCGCCCTCTATTCCCATAAAATGCCTCAGCAGGGATAAATGCCCCGAGCTGGACACGGGCAAGAACTCCGTCATCCCTTGTACCAAGCCCTCTATGACCGCTTCAAATATCGTCATATCATAACTCCTCATTTCATTTGTACTTTTTATTTATTATGATATTTCCGGTAAAATTTCCCGTATCTTTTTTTGAAAATAACACTGCGCAATTCTGCGTTAAATCAGATTATTCAGATTATTTTGATACGTTGTTTTTCCGAAATCATGTGTACCTTGGCTCACTTTTTTCAATGAGCTCATACAACGCCTCCACAGCGTCGGAAAGTCCGCCCAAACGGTCGATGAGACCTATGTCCACCGCCGTTTGCCCGTCAATTACCGTGCCCATATCCAGCACCAGCTCCCCCGTGTTCATAAGCAGATTGGAAAATTTTTCGGGTTCAATGCGGCTCTGCCTGCATACAAAGTCGGTTATTCGCTTCTGCATGGCTTCCAGATAGGTGAATGACTGAGGCACTGCCAGTACCATGCCTGTAGTGCGCACAGGATGAATGGTCATTGTTGCGCTGGGCACGATATAGGAGATCTTCGCCGATACTGCCAGCGGCACGCCGATAGAATGTCCGCCTCCCAGAACCACCGATACCGTTGGAGTTTTCATGCCGCTGATAAGCTCGGCAATGGCAAGCCCCGCCTCCACATCTCCGCCTACGGTGTTGAGGATTATCAGCAGCCCCTCAATTGAACGGTCCTGCTCAATGGCCACAAGTGCGGGCATAATATGTTCATACTTGGTGGTCTTAGTGCCTGCGGGGGCATTGTAATGACCCTCTATCTGCCCGATGATGGTCAGGCAGTGGATAAGGTGTTTGGAATTTTCCGAAACGGTTTGCCCCATGCTTTCTATCAGGTCAGCTTTTTCGTTAAGCTGCTTTGCTTCCTCAAGCTCCTGCGCAGGCTCTTTATCGCCCTCGGGCTGCCCGGGCTGTTCCGTCTGCGGCTGATTTTCGGAAAAATACTTAGGATCGTTCATATGCTGCCTCCTGTGAATTTTGCTTGCCGCAATTTAACTATCTTCGGCAGCAAGTTATTAAATAATGTTATTATAATCGGTCTGTAAGAAATACATACTAAAACGTTACCGTGTTACCGAAAACATAACGCCTTCACCTAAATTATCAAGTGGGTTCGGCGACGCGCTGATTGGATTATAATAATATTATTATAATAACATCCCTTGGGATTATTCACAAATTAGGCGTAAAAGAATCCATTATTTATTATACACCAAAATTTCCCGCTTGTCAAACTAAAATTTAATAATACCGGCTTCCATTGGGATCATGAACGGGAAATTGCCGTAAAGACTTTGTTATATAGGCTTTGCGGCGGCGGATCGGCGTTGAACCTTTTTTATATCGTTTACTGCAAACGGTACGCCGTCGGTTTAAATTTATCTGTTTAAAATATTAAAACATAGGCACGTTAAATTGCTTTAACACAAATCGGCATTTTTAGTAAAAATAATCAAAAAAGCACCCAAAAAGCTTATAATAATTTTTTGGGAAAAATCACAAAAAACATTGACAGAATGTAGTGAAATAAGCTATAATATATATAGGAATTGCCGATTAAAGTCTTTCATACGGTTATGGCAGAGGAAAACAGCTGTCCATAGCCATTTGCAAAAAAATTTATAATAATTTGACCGGCGCTTCCATAGTATTGATTAAGGGAACTTGATCGGTTGGTTATGAAAATAAAAAGCCGGACGTTTCCTTTAATGTTACCCGAAAGATATGGATGTGAATTGATTTGAGCAAAAAGAAAACAAACGGAAATCAGCAGGCTGACAACGCGGCCTCTTCAAATGAAAATGTATCGGCACAAGGCGCTGCCGCCGCTGTCGATGATGATACTCCGGGAATGAGTCTGGGGGAAATGTTGGCATTCGCCCAACAGACCGAGGAAATGGAGGAAAAGGAAAAAACGGCAAAGGAGGAGGCAAAGCCGGAAAATACCCCGAAGCCGGAAAATACGGAGAGTTCGGAGAGACCCGAAGCGAAGCCCGAGGAATCCTCAAAGCCCGAAAGTCCGATAAAAGCCGATACAGCGAGCGCACCCAAGCCTTCGGGTCCTCCGATAACCGAGGAGGAGCGCAGACGGCGGGAGGCGGCGGAAGACGCTCTTGACCGTGACCTTAACATTGCCCGAAGCAAAAAGCTGAAAGAAGAAGAATACAATCGCCGCAAGCTGGATGAGGCAAAGCAGCGGGAAAACGAAATGCTGGAAAAGGCGGCGCAGGCCAAAAAGCGCAATGCAAACGCCAAAGCTATGAACAACCGTGCCTCAGCAGCCGTGTCAGCGGCGTCAGCATCCGCAGCTGTAAATTCCGACAATTCCGATAACGCTCAGACGGTTTCGGGGGCGGTTTCTCACGGAAGCAAGCCCGTGAAGAGGCGCAGCCCTTTCAGCAGCTTTAACAATACTCTTATGTCCATGGCGGCAGGACGCTTTTTTGCGGTACTTGTCATAATTCTTGCAGTGTGCTATGTAGGGGCTTTTATCTACATAGGCACGGTGAATGACGCTCTTTTTGAGCAGATGGACGCCAGGCTTACAGGGCAAAGCAAGCTGGTCACCGATTCGAGCATTGAGTATGAAGTGCCGAAGGAAAGTCCCTATACGCTGGACGAAAAGACTGCCAAGGGGCTTTCGGCAGGTCTTGCCGATACCGACAAGGACGGACTTACGGATTATTATGAGATAAACACTTCGGGTACAGACCCCAAAAACCCCGACAGCGACGGAGACGGCGTGACAGACGGTGCAGAGGTGCGTGCGGAGCTTGATCCGCTGAGCGCTGCCAGCGACGGCGACACCCCCGATAACGCTGTGCTGAAGGATGCAATTATTGCAGGAAAGCAGGTTTCCGCCAGAATAAAGGATGTGCCGAAAACCGCCTACATTACCCTTGAAAAGCTGGAAAACAACAGTATTCAGGGTACTCCCGGGATAGTGGGGGAGGCATACGAATTCTACTCCAACAAGCGGTTTGACAGCTGCGAGCTGAGCTTTACTTATACGGACGAGCAGCTGAGGTCAAAAAATATTGCGGAAAGCGCCTTGACCGTGGTTCGGTTCGACCCCGACAAGCTTGCCTTTGAGATGATCGCAGGGCAGCTTAATGCAGAAAGCAACTTCATTACCGCCACAATCAGCGAAAACGGCATTTATGCTCTTTTTGACAGGGCTGTGCTCTTGAGTACGGGGGAAACGAAAATTTTCTTCCTTATTGACAATTCGGGTTCAATGTATCCCGAGGAGCTTTGCGCAGGGTCGGAGGAAAACGACGTGGAATTCAAGCGGCTGGACTTTGCGGTAAACCTTATTGATCTGCTGGGTAAGGACTTCAAGTACGGCGCAGGCGAATTTTCGGGAGGATACAGCAATATCGTTCCCATTTCGGGAAATCAGAGCGACGTTAAAAAGAAGATCTCCGATATAAGAAACAAGGCTCAGACCTTTTCGGGCACGGAAATAGCGGGAGCAATAACCAATGCCGTAAAGGAATTCGGCAGCTCCACGGGATATGACAGGAACTATATTATCCTGCTCACCGACGGTATGCCGTCCAATTATAATGCATCACGCGAAAATGCCGCTGTGGAGGCGGCAAAGAACGCAGGGATAACCATATTCACCATTGGTCTCGGAAAATATATTGACGCAGGCTATCTTTACGATATTGCCGAGGAGACCCACGGACAGTTCTTCCAGGCCTCCAATGCGGACGCTCTGGAGAATATCTACGATAAGATCAGCAGCTTTATGAGTTACAACCAGGTCACCATTGAGGAGGAAACAGGGCGAAAGGGATATATTGTAGCGGATTCGGGCTTTAATGTTGTAAAGGACGGTCTCGGATACGCAAACTTCCGCTCCGATTTTGCGCCAAACGGTACAGACGTGGGAATCTCGGGACTTATCAGGGCATACTACAGAGGCGAGCTTGCGACCACAGCGGCAGGATACACCACATCAGAGGGCAAGGAGATCCCCGGCTATGATATAAGCAGCGTTGAGGGCTTTACCGATGGCAGGGTAGACCTTAAAAATGTGGAAATAGATATCCTTAAAGCCTATAACGACTATAATGCCCGTAAGGATAAATGGAACTACCGCAGCATAAAAGGCGGCGTGCTCCATTACACCAATGAGACGAGAGATTTTCTGGAAAGTGCGGGGCTGAAAGTAACCACTGCCCCCTGCTCCTTTGAAGTACCCGAGGAAAACGGCTTTATACAGTTTATCAGAACGATCACTTTTAATAAGATAAAACCCTTTACTCAATATGAGTGCGTGCTTATCGACAGCAGCCTGTGCACAGGAGATGACGAAAAGATAATGGATATGCTTCGCTGGTATAACTCCATTCCTCAGAACAGCAGCCGCTGCCGTATTTACGATTTCGGCTATCAGGGCGACGACGCCTTTGACGCACTCTTCTCCGAGCTTTCCACAGGCAGTCCCGCAGTTATAACCTACGGCGGCTCGGCAATGAACGCAGTAAGAGTTATCCGCGACGCAAACGAGCCGGATAAATATGTGCTTGACGCATACGACAGCAATTCTCCCGACAGAAGCACACGCATAAATATCACTCGCAGCCCGGTCTACAACGAGGACGGCACAACATCATTCCAATATACAGCTTCAAGAGGGACGGAGGAAGAGCCGCTGCGCATAATAGTTATGAACTGAATGTAAAATGTTATGGAGCAAGAACTTCAGAGGCGGGGATTTGTAAATTTATTCAAGCATATGAGCAGTTTGATATTTCCTGCTTCCTGCCTCCATACTCTTGCTTTAAGTCAGAGGAGGTTAAAAAATATGAACATACTGATAAAAAACGTCAACACTCTCATAGGCAGCGAAGTACAAACAGCCGACATATATGTAAAGGATGAATATATTGCAGGGATAAACGCCGCCCCCGAGGGCTTTATCCCCGATAAGACCATTGACGGCAGCGATAAGCTGGCGATTCCGGGACTTGTCAACAGCCATACTCACTCATATATGTCCGTATTCCGCAATCTGGCGGACGACCTTTCCTTTGACGAATGGCTTTTTAAAAGCATTATGCCGCGGGAGGACAATATGCGCCCCGAGGAGGCGTATTGGGGGGCTATGCTCTCCTGCATGGAAATGCTCAAAACAGGCACTACCTGCTTTATGAATATGCACATATTCCCCGGTATGGACGCTGCCGCCGCCGATAAAATGGGGCTTAAAGCGGTCATGACGAGGGGACTTGTGGGAAGCGACCGAAAGGACGAGGGCGGGCTTCGCCGTCTGCGTGAGCATATGGAGGAGCGTGACCGGTTTAAGGATAATCCGAGGATAAAATTCAAGCTGGGTCCTCACGCCATTTACACCTGCGGGCAGGATTATCTGGAATATCTTTTGCAGACCGCAAAGGAAACGGATCAGCAGTTCCATATCCACCTTTCCGAAAGCGCAGGCGAGGTGCAGAACTGCTATAAGGAGCATGGGAAATCTCCTGTGGAATATCTTGACGATATGGGATTTTTTGATGTGCCCACCGCCGCAGCCCACTGCGTACACGTTTCCGAGGGGGATATGGACATTATGGCGAAAAGAGGCGTGAGCGTGCTGCATAACCCCAAGAGCAATTTAAAGCTTGCCAACGGCACAGCGCCTGTGCCGAGAATGGTGGAAAAGGGTATAAATGTTTGCATAGGTACAGACAGCCAGGCCTCCAACAACAACCTTAATATGTTTTCGGATATGAACTTTGCCGCACTTCTGCCAAAGGGGGCAACCGCCGTGCCTACGGTGTGTGCTGCCCGTGAGGTGCTGAAATTTGCCACGGTGAACGGAGCAAAAGCTTTGGGATTTTCGGACACGGGAGAAATTGCGGAGGGAAAGAAAGCGGATATCGTTCTTCTTGACCTGCTGCGCCCCGAATTTTATCCGAGAGTAAATTTAACTGCGGCGCTGGTTTATTCCGCCAACGGCAGCGAGGTGGACACGGTCATGGTGGACGGCAGGATACTGCTGGAGAACGGTCGCCTGACAGAGTTTGACGAGGCGGAGATTTACGCTAAGGTGGAGGAAGCGGCTAAGCGGTTAAGCTGTTGAACGGAATTAAATTTCCCGAATAATTTCTGTTAAAAATTTACAATTCCCTATTGCAATTATGGAAAAAATAGGTTATAATAAATATAAAGGCAAGCTGTTCCCTGCAAAGCAGGGCTTGCAATAGCTTACGCTGTGAAAAATTGGAGGTAATTAAAATGTCAAGACTTGTTTCTGCAAAGGATATGCTGAACAAAGCAAGAGACGGCAAATATGCTGTCGGTCAGTTCAACATCAACAACTTAGAGTGGACTAAGGCTATACTGCTCACCGCACAGGAGCAGAAATCTCCTGTTATACTGGGCGTTTCCGAGGGTGCGGGCAAATATATGTGCGGCTACGGCACTGTTGTGGGCATGGTAAACGGTATGCTGGACGCACTGGATATTACCGTTCCTGTTGCTCTGCACCTTGACCACGGCTCTTTCGAGGGCGCAAAGGCGTGCATTAACGCAGGCTTCTCGTCCATTATGTTTGACGGTTCTCATTATCCCATTGACGAGAACATTGCCAAGACCACCGCACTTGTCAACACCTGCGATGTTCTGGGACTTTCTCTGGAGGCTGAGGTTGGCTCTATCGGCGGCGAAGAGGACGGCGTTGTCGGCATGGGCGAGTGTGCGGACCCCAACGAGTGCAAGGCTGTAGCAGACCTTGGCGTTACCATGCTTGCGGCAGGTATCGGAAATATTCACGGCAAATATCCCGAAAACTGGGCAGGTCTGCGCTTTGACGTGCTGGAGTCTATCAAGGCAAAGACAGGCGATATGCCTCTGGTTCTCCACGGCGGCACGGGCATTCCCGACGATATGATAAAGAAAGCAATTTCCCTGGGCGTTGCCAAGATCAATGTAAACACAGAGTGCCAGCTGGTATTCCAGGAGGCTACAAGAAAGTACATTGAGGCAGGCAAGGATCAGCAGGGCAAGGGCTTCGACCCCAGAAAGCTTCTCGCACCCGGCTTTGACGCTATCAAGGACAAGGTTAAGGAGAAGATGGAGATATTCGGCTCTATAGGCAAAGCCTAATAGATATTATTGGCAAGGCCTGATAGAGATTATGGGCAAAGCGAAAGACATAGCTTTGTAAATATTCCGTTAATTCTGCGGCAGCGGGGGTTTTCCCGACTGCCGCATTTTTTAGGGTGAACTTTATGAACTGTTTTAAAGAAACTGTCGGTTATTATTCGGCGCTTGCGGGCATTTCCCCGAAGGACTTTTTTACCTCGGATACTCCGATTTTTGTGCGGAATTCTCTGCTTGACAAGCCGCTGAAGGGCTATGGGAAGCCCATTGACATACTTATCTATCACAAAGACGGGAAATATATAATTTCCTATTCCCAAAGGGGCGAGGGGTTTCTGCAAATTTTTAAGGATAACGGGATCGGGCAGACAATTTCAGCGAATGGTTTTAAAGTGAAATATTATTATAACGGCACCGGAGTCATGCACGGCGGCAATGCTGTAAGCCTCAGCGAAAAAGATTACACGGATTATCTTGATTTTTTTAGAGCCTGCAATCCGGGCTGCGGTGAAACCGACTGGCTGTATGGGTATTTTGCGGAGACAGCGAGAAAGGAGCGCTGCTTTGGGGTATACAGAAACGGCAGGCTTGCCGCTGCCACCGACAGTCCCGATATACCGTTCTGGGAAGAGCATTTCTGCGAAAATAATTTCGCGGAAATCGGCATAAACACTTTACCCGAATTTCGCAGACAGGGACTTGCCTATGAGGCTTGTGCGGCGCTTGTCAATTCCCTGCTGTCAAAAGGTACTGTACCCTTGTGGTCGACTGCTTCGGATAACATTGCTTCCCGCAAATTGGCGGAAAGCCTGGGATTTGCGGAGCTTATGACGGTGACGGAGCTTTCTCTTTAAAAGTAAATTAATACAGACCCCCCGCCCAATTATGAACAGCCTCTCTCCGCAAAACCGCATTTATTTAGAGCTTTTGCGGCAATTTCTTGTTCATAATTCTAATTTGGATCGGTATAAAAGGCAAATTCAGCGATCGCCGAAATAAAGTTTAAAGCTTGACAAAGTTATTTTAAAGTGATATAATTGTAACAGGAATAAATTTCCGATTGGAGGAATTTTTGAATGAATACGGAACAGGCCGGCGGCATTAAAAAGGCTCTTTCCATTTATACAGAGGGCTGCCGCAGCATTACTGTGAATATGAGCCGCGGTGTGCTTTACGGCATTCTTGCCGACAATGATATTGTAAACAATGCGGACAATGTTGCTGCGGCGGATAATGCTGCTGCAAGCAGCGGAGATAACAGCGGCAGCTACACGGGCAGCATTACCGAGCTTTTTGCGGGCAGACCCGACTGTTCGGTCATTGTTATGTCCTCTGCGGGAATGACAGCTGAGCGCATGGCAAGGCATTTCGGCTGTATCGGCAAAAATCTTGACGAAGCTTACAAGGCGGGAAAGTTTACCGAGGATGAATATAACGGGCTTAATGTAAGCCTTGATGAATATATGGAAAATATCATAAGCAGGAATGAGCAGACGCTGGCGACAAGAGCCGTTATGCAGCAGGAATGGAAGGACAGAATGGCAAACAAAGGCGTACAGCCTCTTTCTTTGGAGGAAACCGAGAAAAAACGGGCTGCGGCGGTTGCGGAATACATAAAGACAAACGGAATTGACCGTGAGGCGCTGAAAAAAATGTCCCGGGAGATTCGTGTTCAGGGCTGAAAATACTCCCGAGGGTGTTTTCGGATATTATTGTCGAATTATAAACGGGACGGCTCGGGAACAGCAATTTATCTGATTAGTTTACCGAAATATTACTAAAAAATTACGCATTGAATAACAAAGCGTAATTTTTTTATATTCTTTATAAATATTTGCTGACAAGTCGGATAAAATATGTTATAATTATATAAATATATTAAGCTGACTTTGCTGATGAATCAGCTGCTGTTTGTGCAGCGGAGGAATTTTCTGTGCACGCCGGCATGGCAGCTTTTCGGGAAATTTTTAGTCAAGGGAGATGTTGTACATATATGACCTTTGAAAAGTCCTGCGGGGCTATAGTATACCGCAAGCATCACGGGAACACGGAAATACTGCTTATAAAGCACATCAACAGCGGTCACTGGTCCTTCCCCAAGGGGCATATGGAGGCGAAGGAAAGCGAGGAGGAGACCGCTCTGCGGGAGGTTAAGGAGGAAACGGGGATAGACATTCTGCTTGACCCCACTTTCAGGGAGACCGTTACCTATTTTCCCCGCAAGGACACCCGCAAGGAAGTAGTGTATTTCATAGCCATGGCAAGAAGCTTTGACTGCACTCCCCAGGCGGACGAGATCGCCGAGGTGCGGTGGGTGGACATCTGCCACGCCGCCACACTGCTGACTTACGAGAACGACAAGACAATAGTGAGCAAAGTCAAGAGAGCGGTTAAATAAATAGAAATGCGTGTCACTGCCGCACATGAGCATATTTGCCGGGAAAAGATCCCCGAGCCGCAAAGAACGGCGCTCATAAAGAAGTTTTTGCCATAGCACTTATGATTTTCAGTCAAAAGTGCTATGGCGTTTCTATTGACATAACAGTTTTTTTGATGTATAATATTAGTGAAATAAATCGGAGTTTACAGGAGAAGTTATGAACAAAAATATCTATTACTATCTTTGTCCTACAATTGCTCAAATTACCATTGTGAGCTTAATTACATTCATATTAAGAAAAAACGGATATGTATGTGGCTATGATTCAATTTTTGGTATTATACTGATTATAGCAGCAGGAATTTCATCTGCTCTTTGGGGTTGTGCATTTCAGATAAGGTATAATGGCAAGAACATAAAAACCATTTTTAAGGATTTTTTTCATTTTAAAGCTGACTATAAGTCTTATATGCTTGTCGTTATATTTATAATCTTAGATTTTTTCGATGTATTGTTTGGTGGTTCATTGCAGATAACAAAAGGCTGTACCGTTTTATTTTTATTTATAAAATCAATAGCTTTCGGGGGAATTGAGGAAATAGGCTGGCGATATACATTTCAGCCTTATATTGAAAGGAGATTACCATATTCTGTGGCAGCTATTACTACTTTTATTTTTTGGGGAGTATGGCATTTTCTGTTTTTTTATATTGATGGCAGTATTTCAGATGTACAGGTATTTCCATTTTTATCTGGCTTACTGACAAATTGTTTTATGCTTTCAGCTATTTATAACTATAAACATAATTTATGGCTATGTGTGTTAGCACATTCATTAGTCAATACATTTTCACAAGTTGTTATTGAGGGAAACATATATATCGGATTCTTTGTAAAGTTTATAATAATTTCCTTATCAATATTATTAAGCAGACGAAGCAGATTTGAAAAATAAATTCCGATTTATGTGAGTAACCGAGCATTAAATAATAAGCCCCGAAGCAGTTATCAATAATTGCTTCGGGGCTTAAATTTCTTTATGAGTATCAAACTAAAGCCAAGGGGATAAAAACATATCTCAAAAATTTAAGATCAATACATAGCGCCGTATGCCGCACAAGCCCTGTAATCCGCACCCTCGGGGTCAGCTGTGCCGAATGCGCTCCAGGCGTGAGGACGGTATATATCCTCGTCGGGAACGTTGTGCATAGCCACGGGTATACGCAGCATGGAGGCGAGGGTGATAAGATCCTTGCCCACATGGCCGTAAACGAATGCGCCGTGGTTTGCGCCCCAGTTTGCCATTACCGAGTAAACGTCCTTGAATGCCGCCTTGCTGCTGTCAAGCCTCGGTACGAACCAGGTGGTCGGCCATGTCCTGTCGGTGCGCATATCGAGAGGCTTGTGTATCTCTTCTGGAAGAACCGCAGTAAAGCCCTCGGCAAGCTGCAATACAGGGCCTATGCCGTCGATTATGTTAAGGCGAACCATGGTAACGGGCATTTCCGCCTGCGTTTTGAAGTGGGAGGAATATCCGCCGCCTCTGAAATACCCGAGATTTGCCTGACACCAGTCTGCGCCGCCAAGAATGCTCTTCCTGTCATCTTCGGTAACGTCCCACCAGGGCTTCATTACGCCCTCGCCCTTGTCGTTCTTTGCAAGGCCTGTGCCGTCAAGAGCGGCAGCGCCCGAATTTATCAGATGAATAAAGCCGTTTTCGGCAATTCCCGTGGGGCGTATTCCCGTTACACGCTCAACCGCCTCGGGACTCCAGTAAGTACGCACGTCCGCAAAAACAGAGGCAGTCCCCGTAAGGAGATTTCCGAAAAGCATGGCAGCGCCGTTGAGACCGTCGTTTTCCGTAGCAAGGCACATAGGACGTTTATTTCCCCGCCAGTCAAAGGTGGTGTTAAGAATAGACTCGGCAAAATCGGCGTTGGGCAGCCAGTCCGTCCACTGCCTCTGACCCTGGAAGCCGCCGAAAATTGCGTTCCTGCCTCTTGCTTCCTCGTGCCAGCCCATTTCGTCCAGCTTTTCATTTCCAAGCATTATGTCACGGATTATAAGGGTCATCTTCACACAGAATTCCCACTGCTCTTCCTTGCTCATAACATCGGGATTTCCGGGGTTTGCGCCTTCGTTTATGTCCATGCCCTCGGGGCAGTTTACCTTTGTCCAGTTCAGGGCCTTTTCATATTCGTCCTTATCGAAAATATTCAGCTTTGTCCTCCGCAAAATCTCCGTCATATCCACCCATTCGGGGCGAATGCCAAGATAATGCTGCATAAAGTCCGCATTGCAGTAAGAGCCGCCTATGCCCATGGCAACGCCGCCTATGCCCACATATGCCTTGTTTCTCATAGACCCTGCCGCCACAGCGCAGCGGGCAAAGCGGAGAATCTTTTCCTTTACATCCTCGGGGACAGAGGTATCGTCCGCATCCTGAACATCTCTGCCGTAAATGGCAAAGGCGGGCAGCCCTTTCTGGGCATGGGCAGCCATGACAGCCGCCAGGTACACAGCACCCGGGCGCTCTGTGCCGTTAAAGCCCCATACCGCCTTTATAGTCATGGGGTTTGTGTCCATAGTTTCCATGCCGTAGCACCAGCAGGGGGTAACCGACAGGGTGGCGCATACGTTCTGTGTGCTGAAAAATTCCTCCGCCTTGTACGCCTCTGCGCCGCCGCCGATAGTGCAGGGAGCAATGACGCACTCTACAGCCGTTCCGTCGTAATACCGCAGATTTTCCTCGATGAGCTTTTTCGCAGCCTTTGCCATGTTCATGGTCTGGGTCTCAAGGGATTCTCTTATGCCGAACTGTCTGCCGTCAATGACGGGTCTTATGCCGATCTTTGGGTTCATAAGCTTATACTCCTTTTTAATTTTTTATTCTCGTTCCTGTGAATTTTTTTGGAAAATATTTTATTATATTGTAACATATTCCTCGGAAAAAATCAAGGGATTTTTGGAATATTTTTCAATATCTTCCAAAGGCTCCCAAATTTGAAAAATGACATTTTCTTGACATTGCAAATGGGGCGTGGTATAATGAGTTAACAGTTGTCAGCCGATCGGCGGCTTGTATTTGGGTAATAATAATTTCTTCTTCGGAAAGGAAAAATAAAATGGCATTTCAAATTCAAAACGGTGTACTTACAAAATATACGGAGGACGGGAATACCGAGGTGATAGTTCCCGAGGGGGTAACGGTCATCGGGGACGACGCTTTTAACACGTGCAAAACCATTACAAGGGTAACATTGCCTATGGGCATAAAATGCATTGGGGAAAGAGCATTTTATTGGTGTAAAAGTCTTGAAGGCATAAACATTCCCGAGGGAGTCACAAGCATTGGGGAGGAGGCTTTTAAATTCTGCTCGCGCCTTGCGGAAATAACCCTCCCCGACAGCCTTGCGAATATCGGAGAAAGCGCTTTTGATGAATGCGGCAGCCTTTTGAGCATAGCAATTCCCGAGGGCATTGAAAGCCTTGGATATGAGGTGTTTGCCGACTGCCGAAGGCTTAAAAATGTAAAGCTGCCCGACAGTCTGACACACATTGGAAAGTATGCTTTCAGAAATTGTACAAGCCTTGAAGAAATTAATATTCCGAAGGGCGTAACAAGCATTGGGTATCAGACTTTTGAAAAAACGCCATGGCTTGAAAATAATCCCCATGAAATGCTGACAGTGGGGGACGGTATACTTTTGCGATACAAGGGGGATAAGGAAACCCCAGTCATTGCCGACAGTATCAGATATATTGCCCCGGGTGCATTCAAGGATTGCATGAACTTAAAAAGCATTACCCTGCCCGAAGGGATAACAAGTATTTCGGAATGGGCCTTTGCGCAATCGGGTCTTAGTAAAATAAGTCTGCCTCAAAGCCTTGAGGTTATTGAGGATTTTGCGTTTTTGGGCTCGGAGTTGAGCGAAATAAACCTGCCCCGCAGGCTTAAAAGCATTGGCGGCCTGGCCTTTTCCGAATGTAAAAAACTTAAAAGCATAAACGTTCCCGAAAGCGTTTCCGAAATCGGAGTGAGGGCTTTTATGGGCTGTACGGAGCTTGAAAGGATAAATATTCCGCAAAATATCAGGTACATTTACGCCGAGACCTTCGGCAGCTGCGAAAGCCTTACAAGTATTACGCTTTCCGAGGGACTTACAGCCATTGCCGAGCGGACTTTTTTCGGGTGCAAAAAACTTGAAAAAGTTAATATTCCCGACAATGTTACAAGCATTGGAAACAGCGCTTTTTGCGGGTGCAGCCGTCTTGCGGGCATAGATATTCCCGAGGGCGTTTCGGAAATAGGACGGAATGCTTTTGCCGATTGCTCGGGACTCCGAAATGTGAATATCCCCGACAGCGTTGCAAAAATCGGCAGCAATGCTTTCGGGAACTGCTTTCATATAAAAAATTTCACGGTAAATATTGACGGCGTCTCGGTACATATTGACGCTCACGGTATCTTAGCGGCAAAGGAGGATATATCCAATGTTGTGGAAATGCTTCTTGCAAATGATTTTTCTGTGCGTATGAGCCACGTGATAAAATTCAAGGTAATTTTCGACTATTACCTTGACACGGGGAATGCCGAATCGGAAAAATACATAAAGAAAAATTTTATGAAGCTTATGGAACAGCTGATTGACGAATCCGATACCGACCGTATTAAAAAAGCCTGCGAAAATACGTCTCTTATATCTGACCGGAATATTGACAAGCTGATCGAATACGCCGAGGAAACCGAGCGTTATACGAAAAAAACGGAGATACGAGAGCTTCTGGAGGAGCAAAAAAAGCGATCGGGTAAAGACTTTTTTAATAAACGACTTGATCGGATATCCATTTAAGCTTTCTTGACATAGACTGTAATTTTGTGGTATAATTTTACCGTAAAAATGTAAAAGCCTTAGAGGCAATATATCGGATCGGGCAAGGCTTATCTTTAAACAAAATCCGGAAGGAGAACTTATATTGAAAAAAATATTATTTGTCTGCCACGGCAATATATGCCGCTCGCCCATGGCGGAATTTATAATGAAAAAGCTGGTAACGGACGAGGGACCCCAGGAGGATATTTACATAGAATCCGCCGCTGTGAGCAATGAGGAAACGGGAAATGATATGTACCCGCCCGCAAAGAGAAAGCTTACCGAAAAGGGTGTGCCTTTTGCAAAGCGCAGGGCAAGGACTGTCACCCGTGACGACTTTCGCAGCTTTGATCTTATCGTTGCCATGGATTCATACAATCTGCGGAATTTAGAGCGAATAGTCGGCAGGTCGGACAAGGTCTCAAAGCTGCTTGACCATACCTCCCGCAAGGGAGAGGACATTTCCGACCCTTGGTATTCGGGGGATTTTGAAACGGCATATAACGATATTTACGAGGGGTGCAGAGGGCTGCTCGATGAATTAAAATAACCGAATTGCAGCTTTGTATATCAAAAGAATTTTACGGGAAAAGCTATGATAGAAATAATCGTTTACGAAATGTCACTGAGTAAAAAATTAAATTATAAAGCCGATATAATATGCATTCCTTTTGAGGAAAAATATTGGCGTGAATATATGAAAATCTACAATGAATGCTTTTATGAAATGCGAAAGGAACTGGAAATAGAACCGATAAATTTTTATTTCGATTACTCCCAAATGGAGGGCAAGGCGGATGCTACTTTTCTTTATCTGCAAAACGGCGTGATAGCGGGGGCTGTTTCCTGTTATAAAAACGAGCTTGACGATTTGATAGTAAGCAAAGCTTTTCAAGGTCGGGGCATAGGCGAAAAACTGCTGCTGTGGGGAATAAACCGTATACAAATGCAGGGATATGAAGAGGTTATGCTGCACGCTGCTGAATGGAATAAAAATGCAGTAAGGCTATATTTGAAAAACGGATTTAAGGTTATCAAAAAAGAAAAAATACGGTGAATCCGGGCGGGGTGAATTTTGAAAAGCAGCTGTTCGGGGCATGAAAAATTTGATCCGTTCGGATATGTTAAATAATTGAAAGTTTGGCGAAAAATATTGACTGTAATGTCAATATATGCTACAATTAATTAGTCGGCAATTAAATTAAGGATATGATGAAAAATGAGCCAAAACCCTTACAGCGTGCTTGGCGTAGACCCGAACGCGACCGAGGATGATATAAAAAAAGCCTACCGTGCTCTTGTAAAGCAGTATCACCCCGATCTGCACCCGGGAGATGAGGCAGCTGCCAAGAAAATGAGCGAGATCAACGAGGCGTATGAGCTTATAAGATCGGGCAATGCTCAGAAATATGACAGCGGTGTCGGCAGCGGCGATTTCTCGGGAAATATGCAGGGCAGCTACAGCCGTGACGGAGAAACGTTCTATTATTCATATATGGATCCCGATGACATTATTGAGGCAATTTTCGGCAGCATTGGCAGCTTTGCACGGTATGGGCACACGGGGGGCGGATTTAAGGCTGCGCCCAGCGATTATGACCTGTTTGAGCTTTTTGAAAAATATCTTGACCGAGGCTCTCTTTATCAGGCAGCCGCAGCCCTGAACGCCATTTCCGAAAGGGACGCAAAATGGCACTACTGCGCTGCCAGACTTTGCTATGAAAACGGCAATCTTTACGAGGCGCAAAGCCATGCTGAATGGGCGGTATCCTTAGAGCCGGGGAATGCAAAGTACAAAGAGCTTTATGACAAGATCGGAGAATATTATGAGGCGGCAGCCCGCCGTGAAAAACGTTCACGGATTCTTATGTCGGTAGTGGGATTCGTTTTTGCGGTGCTGTTTATTTTTCAGATGCTGCGTCCGCTGTTATCTACGGGAGGATGAGCCAAAATCAAATGGAGATAATAATTAAAATAATAGTCTGTTTTTTTGCGGGAATGGGCGCAGGGCTTGGCACGGGCTTTGCGGGCATGAGCGCTGCTGCGGTAATATCCCCAATGCTGGTAACATTTCTAGGTATACCCGCATATGAGGCGGTGGGGATAGCTCTTGCCTCGGATGTGCTTGCCAGTGCGGTCTCCGCATATACATACGGCAAAAATAAAAATCTCGACATAAAAAACGGACTGGTCATGATGGCGGCGGTGCTTATTTTTACCGCCGTGGGCAGCTATGTTTCAAGCCTTGTTCCCAATAAGACCATAGGCAGCTTTTCGGTGTTTATGACCTTTATTCTGGGAATAAAATTTATCGTAAAGCCCGTGATGACCACAGGCTCTGCCATGGAAGCCCTGCCGCTCACGCAGAGAATAATCCGTTCGGTCGCCTGCGGTATGCTTATCGGATTTATCTGCGGGTTTGTGGGAGCGGGAGGCGGCATGATGATGCTCCTTATTCTCACGAGCGTGCTTGGGTATGAGCTTAAAACCGCTGTCGGTACAAGCGTTTTTATAATGGCGTTCACCGCTCTTACAGGCTCGGTCTCCCACTTTGCCATAAGCGGGAAGCCGGATATTTCCGCTCTTGTTTTATGCGTTATTTTCACATTCATCTGGGCAAGGGTGGCGGCAAGATTTGCCAACAAGGCAAGCCCCAAAACGCTCAACAGAGCGGTTGGGATAATCCTGACGGCGCTTGGGGCGGTTATTATGGCGGTTAATTTCATATTGTAAAAAATTAAAGGGCTGCTGCGATAATTGCAACAGCCCTTTTGCATTGGCATTTTATCGGGATAAGGTCATACACTCAGAATAAAATGCTCCGCTTTCTTTCCCCTTGCCTCCAGCATAAGGCTGTCGCTGATAAGGGCAATAAGCTCGGAATTTGTGGGACGTGCTCCGCTGAAATCTATGCGGCAGTGAAGCCGTTTGCTTAAATATTCCTCGTCTCCCTCGGCTCTGTCCCAGGCAACGGTTATGGCATGGCGGATAGCCCTCTCCACTCTTGCGGGGGTGGCGTCATGCAGACGTGCTATTTCGGGATAAAGCTCCTTGGTAACGCTCTCCAGAAGAGAGGGGTCGTTTATCACCAGCATGATTGCGGTGCGTATGTAGCGGTAGCCCTTGATGTTGGCGGGAATGCCTATTTTGCGGATTATCTTCGTGATACCGTCCTCCATGAGAGGCTGTAAAAGGGTTTCGGGCATCGGCTCCGGGGAAATATTTTCTCTTACCCCGACTCCCGTCATACTTCCCGAAATAAGGCATTTAAGCGTATACGGTTCGGGCAGGGCGGACAGACAGTAAATTTTCCCCAGATCCGCAAGAGGACTGTCCTCGGATTCTCCCAGTACAATGCACAGCGGACGGCATTCGCCCTCCAGCACCGTAAACGCCTTTGCCAGTTCTTCCCGTGCTATCCGCTCCGTATCTGCAATAACTGCGCAGGGAATGTCGGTGATTACGGTCCTTATCAGCGACATACTGTCGGGCTTAAAGCCCACACATTCATATCCCAGTGAAGATAAAACGCTGCTTACTTTTCCGCTCTCGCTGACGCTAACGCAGACGGCAATTTTGTTGTTTTCATTCATTTTAAAGATTTCTCCTTTTAAAAAAATATTGTCGTCTTGAGTCATTTTTCCTTTGGTTTCTTTTTATCTTGTTTAAATTTTAGCACATTGGGATTATTTTGTCAAACGCCTTTGCTATGGCGTTTTTTGTCGAATAATGCCGATGCTTTGAGAGGGTAAGAATATATTCGGGATAATTTTTTACAGTGTTTCACAATATGTAAAGGAAATGATATAAATGCCGTTTTTGGGAGCTATAAAATTTATCCGAATGTTCACGGAAATTTTGCAAATTTCTTTGAAATACTGCCTTGCAGGTTTACGTCGGGTATGCTAATGCGGTATAATATTTCAAGACTTTGAGGACAGCTCATAAAATTTAGTGCAGACGAAAGGGCGCGTGAGTTTGCAGGTCTGCACGTCTGTGTGAAAATACGTTACAAGCAAAGATACCGAAATGTCGGATATTAAAAATTTATGTAGGTTTGTCAATGATATTGAACACGAAAGTTAGAAAGAAATTCTAAGGGAGAAAGCCAACCCAAAGGACGCATAGGGCGGTTGTTAGAGCGATAAAGATGAGCTTTAAGCTGCTTATTAA
>CAMWIR010000010.1 GCA_947174365.1 uncultured Ruminococcus sp.
CCCCGAACCAGCCCATAAAACCCATGGCAATGAGCCCGTACATATACTGCGGGGTCACGGGATTCGGCTGAGAGGAAGCCACAGCGAATATCTCGTCGGTCACGCCGTAGGCCGCTGCAAGCCTGTGAGGCAGGGAAAAGGACTTGTGCAGCTTCTGGGATAACGCCAGCGACATAAGCGCATAGCGGATATTGATAACAAGCTGCGTCAGCGCTGTTTCCGCCAGCGTGCCCCCGGATGTCATTACCGTAAGCCCTGCCGCTTGTCCTGCCGAGGTAAGGTTAAGAGCGGAGATCGCCGCTGCCTGCCCTACCGTAAGCCCCGCCCGCACTGCGGAAATACCGAAGCCGAAAGAAACACTCAGATACCCCAGTCCCACAGGCAGCCCGTGAAGCAGTCCCCGAAAAAATTGCGATCTCAAATAAAATCCTCCCATAAGGCACATAATGCAAACCACCGCCCCGCATTTTTGCGGGACGGCGTTCATAGTTTACTTGCCCGGTTTAATAAAATCTGCTTTGGAGCAGCCTGTATGTCAAAGCTGTCAACCTGTCTATCCGAATATCGGGAGCAGGAAAGCTGCTCATCAACTCAACATCGATAACTTAAGCTCTGCTTACTTAGCCGCCGCAACCAACGCCTTAGCCACGTCCTCACAGCTCCATTCTCCCTTGCTGCGGTTGTAAATGCCGAAGGTCTCCGAACCTTTCTGCCCGGGGGTCGAATTGTTGTCCCACCAGAAGCAGGAAATTCCGTAAGCCTTTGCACCCTTGATGTAGTAGTCTACCCACTCAAGGCGATCCTCGGGGTTGCCCTTGTTAATACAGCCGCATTCGCCGATAATGACCGCTCTGCCCTTGCTGACAAAGTTCTTGTTCAGATTGGAGAAAAAGCTGTCGAGGGACTTTCTGTCGCTGTCGGAAAAGTCGGAGGATCCTCCCGCATTCATGGCGAAATTATAGGGATCGTATGCGTGAACGGAAATGATGACTCTGTCGTCATCGGGAATTTTCATATTCCGCAGTATATTCATGTTGGAGGTTGCCGCATATGCGGGTATCATAATATGCCTGTAGGCATTGTTGCCGCCTGTTGCCCTGATAGCGGATACTATTGCGGCGTTGAGGTTTTCGACCACCGTCCGTTCCTCTGCCGTGCCACCGACCCATTCCTTGGCACTGCCCTCGGTGCGGGGTTCGTTAAGAGTCTCGAAAATAAGGCGTTCGCTGTAGCCCTTGAAGGTCTCTGCTATCTGAGTCCACAGCACTGTCATTTTCTTCTCGCTTGCCTTGTAGTTTTCCTCGCTCTTTATGCAGTCGCCGATAAGATAATAGCTGTTGTCATGATGAGAGTTGAGGATAACGTACATACCGTTGTCATAGGCATAGTCCACGACCTCTTTGACACGCTTCATCCAGGCGGAATCCACCTTGCCTGTCGCATCACAGTGCTGCCCCCATGATACGGGGATACGCACAGCGTTAAAGCCCATAGCCTTAATATCGTCTATCATAGCCTTTGTGGTTTTGGGATTGCCCCAATTGGTCTCTGTGCCGAGTCCGCTGCCACCGAGAGCGTCCAGGGAATTGCCCAGATTCCAGCCCACTTTTATTTTCTTCGCCAGTTCAATTGATGTAATATCCTTGTTAAAATCCCCCGTTACCTTTTCGGTGGACTGAGGCTTGGCGGTCTCTGTCTTTGCCGTATCTGACTTTGCGCTCTCTGAGTCTACCTTAACAGTAATTACAGCCTTTTTGCCCGATCCGTCGGAAGCTTTCACCGTTACCGTGGCAGTGCCCTCCTTTAAAGCGGTTATCTGCCCCTTTGAATCGGTCTTTATCACGCTTTTATCGGAAACCGAAAGGCTCACAGCCTTGCTTGCGGCGTCGCTTGGGGATATTTTTATAGAGGGCTTGTATACCTCGCCCTTTTTAAGCGTGACCTCCGTTTTATCCACAGTCACCTTTTCAACACGCTTGCCAACGTTTATTTTTACCGAGGCGGACTTGTCCGTCCCCTTTATTTTTACCGTTACCGTAGCGCTGCCGTTTTCGATGCCCTTGACCTTGCCGCTGCTGCTGACCGTGGCAACGGACTTATCCGATGAACTCCACTGAAGCTCACCGTCCCCCGTGACCTTAGCCTTTAAGGTAACGGCCTTGCCCTTTGTGACCGTGATCGACTTATAGGGCAGGGACACAGAGCTTTCCGCTGCGCTAACCGTGATCCCGCCGCAGCAAAGGCTCATAACCATCAAAGCCGTAAGCAGCAGGGAAAATATTCTTTTAATTTTCATAAAAATCCCCCTTTATTCTTCTGAAATAAGCTTCAGAAGAGTTCTTATAAGCTCGGATATCTGTGGCTTGGAGAACTGTGCGTCAGCCCCCACAGCTTTGCATTTTAAGATCATCTGCTCGTCAATAAGAGACGAGAAAAGAATTACGGGAATGTCCTTTAAAACAGGATCGTCCTTAATAAGCTTTGTAAGCCTGTGACCGTCCATCTTGGGCATTTCTATATCACTGATAACACAAGCCACATGATCCGTAACAGCGCCCTCCTTGTTGCGGAAGGAGCTTACATAATCCCATGCGTCCTCGCCGTTCTGGAAGGAAACAATGTTCGACAGACCCATTTCCGAAAGGGTGCTGGTTATCATCTTGTTGAGGAACGGTGAATCATCCGCTACGACAACACGCTTTTTGCCTGCGTTTATGCTTGCCTTGTCGATCTCTGTAAGTCCCGTAACATCAAGTCCGCTGCTCCTGTTAAGGTCGGAAACTATGCGCTCAAGGTCAAGTATCATAATGATCCTGCCGTTGATCTTGGCAACGCCCGTGGAAATTCCCATGCCCTCGCTGCTGGAAACTGCGGGAGGCTCCACAATATCCGTCCAGGAAATGCGCTGGAAGCCGTTTACCTTTGTAACATGGAACGCCACCTGCATTTTGTTGAACTGGCACACTATTATGACCGACTTCTGATTGCCCGGATTTGGGATATGCAGCACTTTGTGCAGGTCTATTACCGTTATCAGCTGGTCTCTGGGTATAAACACGCCCTCCACCTCATCCGGGCCGTTGGGGATAGGAGTTATTTCCTGATCTGTCATGATCTCGCTGACCTTGGCGATGTTGATCCCGTAAACATTGTTTCCCACATTGAATTCAAGGATCTGCAGCTCGTTGGTGCCGCTTTCAAGAAGAATTTTTGTGCTCATTATGTAAAACCGCCTTTCGGATTAGGACGCTTTTTTCTCTGCACGCCCAAAATTACACATCAGTCCGCAAATTCCGACATATGAAATCCGCAGAGACCGAAATATATTCATAATATAATTTTATCACATTTTTTCTGTGAATTTGTTAAAAATTTGAAAACATTTATTTATTACACAGGATTTTTTTAAATCCTTAGCACCCCTTTACTCATGCGGAAAGATCGGCATATCAAGCGATCCTCACACCATCCCAAAAAGATTTGTGAACATTTTGTAAACGCTACTTTTGATTCGTTCTGCTTACTGTCATGCTCAATCGGCTTTTGACCGACTATTCATCAACCTCCGCAATAAACACCGCCTGGCTCTCCATCTCCTTGAACCTTTGCTCGAAGATCTCTTTGCTGCACCCCACCGAGCCTTTTAACGGGTCATTGAGATAAACCGTATCGCGTGAAGCACTGTAGCCTGTGAGCAAAACGCAGTGCTCATTCCCCCGCCAGGTGATGTTCTGTCCTGTGTCCTCGTCCACCCAGGAAGCCCCCTCAAAGGTATCCTGCATATCAATCGTCACCCATACGATCACGGGATAGCCCATTTCAAGGCAGGCATATAGTCTGTCCGGATCGCAGCCCGTAATGTTCACCACATCGAACTTACGCCCCTGCTGCACCGAGAGAAATTGCTTTGCGCATTTTTCAATGACCTCCGAATAGCATCCGTAGGCAAATGTACTGCGGGGATCGCCTACGAATGCTTTGCGGTAATCTCCGGTTCTGTAGGGGCATTTGGGCAGATAGTTATCCGCTAAGATTTCCTTGTCCACATTTATCCCCAAATAGCGCAGAGCCATGGAAAGACTTGTAACTTCACAGCCCGTGGGAAGCTCGGGGTTCTGCCTTACGGCAGGAATCTTCCGCAGCAGCGCTCCTCCCTCGTTTGCCTTGTAGGGCACATAAACCACCGTGGAGCGGGACAGCGCCGCATTTTTGCCCCCCCGCTGCACCTGCACGCGGTAATAATCCGAGGTCAGCCCCGTCACTTCCCCCACTCCGTCCTTTATGACCGCCCGCTTTTCGCCTCCGTTTACGATAAGCACATAGGTCTCATCGGGTGAATAGTCCTGCACCTCTACCCGCAGACCGCCGCCCTTGTAGGTATTTTCACGCAGTCCGCAGCATTTTATGTAAATTTCCTCATCCTTTTCCGCAGTGGAGGCAACGGTTATGTCCGACACCGTCCTCGGCTCTCCCGCGACTCTTGCGCACACCTGAAAATCCCCTTTGCCAAGGCTTGTGAAGAGCACACCCGCCTCGCTGGTTACAGGGGTAAAGGCCTTGCCGCCGCTTACGCTTACCTCGTAATTCTTCCCGGGCTTCATATCGTCTATTTTTACCCGCACACCCTTGTCGCTGCTCTCGCAGGAAAAATTCACCTTAATGCTTTCAAAATCAGTCATAGCATAGCTTCTTATGTCCGTACCGTCTGTAAATATCAGTGCAAAAACAGTTATAATTGCCATTATCGGCGCCGTTATCGGCAATTTTTTCTTCAAATCCAAAAGCCCCTTGTTTTTTATTTTTTAAGGAAACACTGATTAAATTACTTTTAAGTTTTTCTTGAATTTTAAAGCGGCTATGGGTGGCGGTATTTCCCCCGCCTACGGCGGGGGAAATACCCTTAATCAACAATTCCTTAATAATTCAACATCACCCGAAAACAGCCATGTTAAAAAAGTTTATCCTATGGCTCATATGCTTTTTTTAAAACAAATGATACGGTTTGTCTCGTCAAATCCCAATGCATAATGAAATTTTAAGCTGTCCGCATTATTAAGCTCACAATCGCTTGCAAACTCGGTGCAATTTTTGCTCTTTGCCCATTTTTCACACTCTGTCAACAATTCTCTTGCAAAGCCCCTGCGGCGAAACTCTTCCTGTATAAAGATTCCCTCCAGATAACCCACAGGGGATGTTTTTGTGCCCTCAACATAATCATATCTTAGGTTGCATTGAGCAAACCCAATAGGTTGGTCCTCCGCATATTTGATAAAACATACCGCATTTTCACTGCGGATAATTTCCGAAAATTCCGACTCCAATCCGTCCAAAGTATTGTCAGTCCACATCTGTATGGCAAGCCTTGCCAATTCCCGTGCATCTGTGCTTGCTGCTTGTGTTACCATAATATATTTCCTCCCTGCAAATTCATTGGTTTCAGGAAAACGTCAGCTATCGGGCGATCTTTCCCCGCCTCATAATGTCCCTTACCCCGCCGCCGTAGTCGGTAGTGCGGAAAACGGCTGTGTATCGGTCATTTTCCTTGTATATAAGGCAGCGTATCTTCGGGTCTTCACGGTAAACATAGCTGTCGCCGTAAACATAATCGGGAATCATATTGTCCTCGGGATATATCGTAAACCGCTCGTCAGACACAGGACCTGCCCAGTCAAAAGGGATATATTCCTCGAAATCGGAGGGGTCTTCTATTGCCTCGGGCAATAAAAAAGCGCAGTACAGGGCATTGTCATCGAAATTCTTATGCAGCCTCGCATACAAAAACTCGCTCCCCTCGGGAAGATATTCCCAGCCGATTTCACGGACAAATGCCGCAGCCTCGTCCCCTGCGGGGGCTTCGATAAAATATGCGGACTCCAGCGAAAAATTATCCGCAATATAATGATAGCCGAAATAGCCCACTGCAAAGATAAGCAGGGAAATGACCGTATACAGCTTATTTTTCGGGTCGACCGGGGGACGTCCCTCATCCTCATCGGTATCCGCATTTTCGGCAGCGCCGCTATTATCGCAATCATAATCAGCGTCAATATTTTCTGAAGAGCCATCATCCCCGGGCAATGCGCCCTCAAGGCTTTCGGCGTTTTTCCTGTCTTTCTTCATAAAACCTCTCCTTAAAAATTCACATAAATCCGATCGATCGTTCACCAAGCAACACGAAATCAACAAACATTCAATTCACTATTAATTTGATCTGCTCCTTGCAAGAGAAAGCTTGTCCGCAAAGATCCTGAGCCGCCGCTTTTCCTCCTCTGTTTCGGGAGACATTTCCTCAAAGGGATAGTCCGCAGCATAGCGCACCGCCTCGCAAAAGCCGTCCACATCGCTGTTGGAGGGAGTAAATGTGGTGAAAAGATCATAAAAACAGTAAACGCACCTACCCTCGCCGACACTTTTACAGATCGCTTTTGTAAGCTCCAAAAGCTCCTCGGCTGTTTTAACAAAGCCGTGGTCGATAAGTCCTTCAAAAGCATCTCTCGAACCCGATAATTCGGCAGCTTTAAAGAGATATTCACGGCACATTTCCATTTGCCCCGGATCGTTCTCATTCACCGCCGCAGATACTATAAATGTAAAATTATCGAGAAAAGCCTTGCTGTAAGCGGCACTTTTTACTGAGCTTATCTCAATGTCCCGCAAGGGCTTTTGTGCCAGAAATTTATACCAGCGGGGATCAATATTTTCCAGCGGCAGCTTTATCTGAATAAGCTCATTATCCTCGCCGATGTATGCGGCAGGGGCATTTTGCATATAGCATTTTCTGTTATGGGACAGCCCCCCCAGCACCCACAGCAGGATTGGGTAAGAAATGGGATCAAGAGTACGGTCTTTAAATTTTTCATATGCCTCCGACGAGTCTGTGACAAAGTGGGCAAAAAAGCCCGCAGCTCCGTATACATCGGGATATTTTTCATATAAATACTTAACCCTTTCGGTAACCTTTTCCTTATCCTTGTCGAGAGTAATGGCATTGGCGGAGGTGATTATTATCACATCGTTAAGACGGGAAAAAAAATCACTTTCAATGCAGTCGTCCGCACGCTCCGCATCCAGCCGCTCACCCAGAAAACCCGGCAGCCTGCTTGGATTTATCGCCCCGGATGAAGCCCAGTTTATATGGCGGCCTCGTATTTTTCTTGCATTCCTTGCAGCCTCCTCGTATGCTCTGAACATTTTATCGGACTCCTTGAACATACAGCTGCTCAGCACAAAAAAGCTCTCCCCAGCCAGCTCGTGCGCATCGGGATTCCCCGTCGCCCGCTCTATAAGGTCGGTAAGCTTGTCTGCGCAGACATCGGAAAAGCGGTCGCTGCGGCACATCATTATCTCGGCAAGATATCTGTCGGAATTTTCCGTCCAGAATTCGTCCGCCGCCTTTGTTTTAAAGCTGCATAGTTCTTTCAGCATTACCCTGCGCTTGCTGCCGAAGGAGCATTCGATCCGATCAATAAGCGCAGTGCAAATATCCTCATCCTCATAATAGTTACTCATAATCGTTTCCTTTAGAAGTTAGGGAAGCACTGATTTTATCGCATTTAAAAATTATTATAATTTTACAAATGGCTGTAGTTGACGGTATTTCTCCCGCTGTAGGAGTGGAAATACTTTAATCAGCAATTCCTCAGATGTTAGATGTAAGAGGTCATAAGCAAGTTTTTGCCTCATATTTTCCGGAAAAATATTCACTGTGCACAGGGAGATCATTCCTTGAAAATATCCTTCATTTTGCGGTCGGCTATCTCCCTTTCGGTGAGATATTCTCTTTCGTCCGGCACTTCGAGACCCGGCATTTCATCGGGCACATCCTCTATGCGGATCGCCTGCCTGTTTTCACGGTTTTGAGAAAGCTGCGATTTCACCTCATTATCGGTGAGCCGCCTGTTGGTATCCGCCACAGCCGAAACAAAAAGGGCGGCGTTGAAATCGGGATAGCCCTGTTGGCATTTAAGATAATCTATTCTATTGTATTTCATGATGCAAAGTCCCTGGAGAAGCGCCTGGAGCAAATACATTACCGGGATCATTCCGTCAATTAACGCCAGCAGTCCCAGGAAAAGCAGTATTGCCACCGACCAGTAAGTGCACCTTTTATTCTTGGCGTTGGACATAGCGAACAAAGCAATAGCGCCCACCGATGCAAGCCATTTGAGAACCATTCCCGGAGTGATCGGATAATTAACCGTGCCAAGGCTGATTATTATAACCACAAGCATGGCAATACCGAGAAGCACAACCAGCAGGTTAGGCAGCAGGCAGATATAGTAAACAGCCGAAAACAACTTGTTTATCTGCTGCATTTCCGCACGGTGAGCCTCCATAGCCTCCTCCATGTCCCAAATATTTTTATTATTATCCATCATTTGCTGCCGTAGGGGTATTTTTTGTAGCCCGGGTGATTGCCTGTGACCTTGTAATTTTCACGCATAGCACAAAGTCTGTCGATATTTTCCCGGGAAATCTCCCTTTCGCCGCCCAGCAGATGAGCCGTCAGGGAAATTTTTGCGAAAAGCTCAAGTGTCTCCATGCGGTAATATGCCGTCAGCAGATCTGCGCCCACGGTCAGCGCACCGTGATTTTGCAGCAGCATAACGTCATGCTCCTTTAAATAGGGGGCTATTGCCTCGGGTACTTCATATGTGGACGGAGTGCCGTAGGGGGTCACAGGCACGCTGCCCACGGCAATGACCGCCTCTATCATTGTATAACCGTCCAGCGCCTTATTGGCGACAGCATAGCCCGTGGCTGTGGGGGGATGAGCATGGACAACGCCGCCCACGTCCGCCCGCTCGCTGTAGCAGCGCAGATGCATTTTAATTTCCGATGAGGGGCGGTAGCCCTCTTCTGCCTCGATAATATTCCCCTCTTCGTCTATCCGAACTATCTTTTCGGGGGTGATAAAGCTTTTGGAAATGCCTGTGGGTGTGGCAAGGAAAGTGCCGTCCTCCAGTCTTACCGAAACATTTCCGTCATTGGCTGCCACCCAGCCCAGCTGCCACATTTTATGGCACACGTCGCACATTTGCTCCTTGATCTCAGTAATATTCATATTTTTCGTTCCTTTCATAAAGCCCTTTTCCTGCCGTTCAGGGCTATTTTTTACATTTTATATTTCTAAGTATACCATATATGGTAAAATAAGTCAAGCAAAATTTGGATTGCTTAACATACAACGTAAAAATTCCCGACCGGCTTTTGCGAGCCGGTCGGGATATTACTACCTGTTTCCATACATCTTTTCATAATAATTCTGATACTCTCCGGAAATGATCTCTTCCCACCATTCCCGGTTGTCAAGATACCATTGAATAGTCTTTTTAATGCCGTCGGCAAACTTCGTCTCAGGCAGCCAGCCCAGTTCACGGTGAATTTTCGCCGGGTCAATGGCATATCGCATATCATGCCCCTTTCGGTCGGCAACATAGGTAATGAGACTCTCTGGTTTTCCCAATTCCTTGCAGATCAGCTTTACAATGTCAATGTTTGCCATCTCATTGTGTCCGCCGATGTTGTAAACCTCTCCAACCGTGCCCTTGTGAATTATCAGATCAATTGCCTTGCAGTGATCTTCCACATAAAGCCAGTCACGAACGTTTTCTCCCTTACCGTAAACCGGCAAAGGCTTGTCAGCTAACGCATTTGCTATCATCAGCGGGATCAGCTTTTCCGGGAAATGATATGGTCCGTAATTATTGGAGCACCTCGAAATCGTCACAGGAAGCCCAAAAGTCCTGTGATAAGCCATTACCAGCAAATCGGCAGAAGCCTTTGAAGCAGAATAAGGCGAAGATGTATGAATGGGGGTTTCTTCCGTAAAGAACAGGTCGGGGCGGTCAAGGCGCAAATCCCCGTAAACCTCGTCGGTGGACACTTGATGATACCGCTTTATTCCATACTTACGGCAAGCGTCCATCATGACTTGAGTTCCCAAAATATTAGTCTCCAAAAACACCGAAGGGTTCTCAATAGAGCGGTCAACATGACTCTCCGCCGCAAAGTTCACCACAATGTCCGGATGTTCCTCCTCGAACAGCTTTTCCACTGCCGCCCTGTCAGTGATACTTTCCTTTACAAACCGAAAATTCGGGTTGTCCATGACCCCTTTAAGAGTGGACATATTCCCTGCATAGGTCAAACAGTCAAGGCAAATTATTCGATAATCGGGGTATTTCTCCAGCATATGAAAAATGAAATTAGAGCCGATAAACCCCGCTCCTCCGGTAACAATAATAGTCATAATTATTCCTCCAAAAGTGAAAGCAAATATCTGCCGTAATCGGTCATTTTAAGCTCTTCGCCAATGCTGCGAAGCTGATCCTTGTTAATAAATCCTCTGCGCCAAGCGATCTCCTCAATGCAGGAAATGTAGAAGCCCTGCATATCCTGAACAGTCTGAACAAATTCCGCTGCCTTGAGCATACCCTTTGGTGAGCCTGTATCAAGCCATGCCATGCCGCGTCCCATAAGGGTAACGTTAAGGTCTCCCGCCTCCAGATATGCATTGTTAATGGAGGTGATCTCTATCTCTCCTCTGGCAGAGGGCTTAACATTCTTTGCAATGTCAACTACCCTGTTATCATAGAAATACAGTCCGGGAACAGCATAATTTGATTTAGGGACAGTAGGTTTTTCCTCAATGGATATTACCTTGAAATGCTCATCAAATTCCACCACCCCGAACTCCTTGGGATTTGCCACAGGGTAACCGAAAATAGCAGCGCCGCCATTTGCAATTTGAGCTTGTGCATTAGCGAGAATTGTAGAGAAGTACTGCCCGTAGAAAACATTATCTCCCAGCACCAGACAAACACTGTCGCTGCCAATAAAATCTGCACCTAAAATAAAAGCGTCTGCCAGTCCCCTGGGCTTGTCCTGTACCTTGTACTCAATATGAATACCCAAACGTGAACCGTCACCAAGCAGCTTTTCATAGTCCGGAGTATCCTCGGGAGTGGATATAAGAAGAACCTCCTTGATATGCGCCAGCAACAGTACTGAAAGAGGGTAATAGATAAGCGGTTTGTCGTAAATGGGAAGCAGCTGCTTTGATATCGCTATGGTGTTAGGATACAGCCTTGTCCCCTTGCCGCCTGCCAGGATTATGCCTTTCATTTATTTTCATCCTTTCTTGTTTTAAATATCCAAAATTTGCTAAAAATATAGTTGAGTACAATTATTATAATATTAACTGCACATTTGGAAAAAAGCTTATTGACATTCATTGACAACAGCAGCCACATACCACCATTATCTATAACCAGCGTTCCTATCCTCATTCCAAAGAATTTAAAAAAAGTTTCCTTTGATACAGGCGTTCTGAATACAAATATGCTGTTGGTAAAGTAAGCAAACAACACACTGAGAAAAAAGGATATGGTGTTTGCTATAATATCCTCCAAAAAAACTGCAAGAAGCAGATACAATACAGTGTTTACTATCACTGTAAGAACACCGCATATAAGATATCGGATGGTCTCCTCATATTTTTTCAGAATATTTTTGATAGTTTCATACATTCTCAAGATATTCCTTTATGTTTTCGTAATATTCCAAAGCGTGCTCAATACATATATCCATATTGTAATATTTGAATTCAGCCAGTCGTCCGCAAAGAAATATATTTTTATACTTGTCGACTTCCCTTTTGTATTCCGAATAAATGCGATTGCTTTCCTCAGTAACAACAGGATAATAAGGAATATTTCCCACCTCTGCATCTTTATCATAGTGCAGAGGATATTCTGTAGCTACAACACTTCCTGTAACCCCTTCATCGCTGTACATAAGCTTTCTGTATTCTGTGCTTCTTGTATAGCCGTCAGCCTGGGGATAGGATATTATTTCACAGGGCAGTACACTGTTTTTGTCACTGTACTCATAGCGAATGTCAAGAGAACGATAAGGCAGCGCACCGAATTTAAACTTAAACAATTCATCCACAGGACCTGTGAAAATAAGTGCATCTATTTTTTGACCCTTATATAATATAGTCTGCATTGCTTCATCAAAAGAAATAAAGTTTAGAGCATCTGTATTAAGCTGTAAATCAATATTAGGATGATTAAGCATATTGCGGAAAATTTCTGTAAATCCCTTTTGAGGAAGATATTGAAAATCCTTGTTCAGATAACGCTCATCATATCCAATGGCCATGGGAACACGCTCAAGTACATATTTGTCAATCTCATCAACACCTATGCCCCACATTTTAGCAGTATAAGTTTTATATGCCTTATCAAAAAGCAAATTCCCGTAGTTGCTTATGTCGGGATCGGAGTGGTTTACAAGCTCCAAAACAGGCACCCTGTCCCTTCCCAAAAAGGCAGTTCTTAATTTGCTCAGAAGCATTTCCGAATTTTCCGCACCTATAAGCTGCTGAACAGTTTCAAAATTAAAGGGAAGCCGTACATATTTGCCGTCAATAAAGCTTAACAGGCGAGCACAATGAGGAAATAGCTCTGCATATTCAGAAAGGAATTTGATTATAAAATACTTATTTGTATTCAGATAGTGAGGACCGTATTTCTGAATTAAAATACCATGTTCATCAAACTCGTCATAAGCGTTTCCGCCTATATGACTTCTGCGTTCTAAAACAGTGACTTTTCGATTCAATTCCTCAGCTATTTTTCGGGCAATTATACTGCCTGAAAAGCCTGCTCCAACCACAATAATATCAGACACGATTATACCTCCCAATCTAAACACTTTACCCATTCGGCTGTTTTGAGAATGCTTTCCCGAAAATCGGCCTTGCATTCAAATCCGGTATCATTATATAAAGCATCCAAATCAAATTTTAAATAGTCAGTATAAGTAGTGTCAGTGTAACGTCCAAAATTTAATTCCACATTTGAACCAATAACCTGACTTACATTAATCATTATTTCCCTAAATGTTCTAAGCTGTCTGTTTCCTATATAATACTGCTTATCTGACTTTCCACAAAAACCTGCTGCTATCAGTCCGTCAACAGCATCATCAATATATGTCCAATCATATAAATTATTACCCTCAATCAAGTCCAAGGACTCCCCGGAAAGCATTTTATGAATAAATACGTTTGCTGTTCTCTTAGAATAATCTCCTACACCAAAAACATTTGTAAAAGCTGTGGAAACATATTCCATTTTATCCTTGGCAATTACTTGACAAAGCTGGTTGCAACAACGTTTACAAACGCCATATATACTTGCATTTACAATTTCATTATCTATAGAATTTTTCCCGTAAACATATTCTTGATTAGAACCTACAAATACAAATCTTTTTGCCCTTGTTTTTTCCGCAAGTTTAACAGCATTAATTGACAATTCAAAATTTCGCTTCTGAACATTTATGTCCTTGTATTCAGCCGTAGATATCCCACACCATGCTAAATGGTATACTATATCAATGTCATCATTTATTTCACATACAAATGAATTCGGATCAGATAGATCTCCTACCAAAATCTTAGTATTAGGATTATTTGGAATATTATTTTTTTCTTTTTCAGAATATGCTAAAGCGTATACAAAACAATCGGCAGAAAGCTTTTTGGTCAATGCTCGTCCAACAAAACCTCCTGCTCCAGTAACAATAACCTTTTTCATAATCAGCAATTCTCCTTCATATTAAAGTTAACATCACTCTCTGCAAGACATACAGCAGTTCTATCACTGTCTGACATTATAAAGTCTCTGCCACCCCAGTCAATATTTATTTCAGGATCGTCCCAGCGAATGGTACGGACAAGTTTTCCATCATAATAGTCATCAAACTTATACAATACGTTGGTATTGTCTTCTAGAGTAATAAATGCATGCCCGCAGCCGCTTGGAATAAGTATCTGCTTGTTATTTTCAAAGGAAATTTGATGAGATATCCATTTTTTGTATGATGGCGAATCTTTTCTTAAATCAACCACAAAATCCAGAATAGATCCTCTTAAAACACGTACAAGCTTTGTCTGCGGATGAGGATTATTTTGGAAGTGTATACCCCTTAAGGTATTCTTTTTAGCATTAAAAGCCTGATAATCAAGAACAAAGTTATAGTTTATCCCACATTCCTTCAAATCTTTAACAGAAAACATTTCACCGCTAAAACCTCTGTTATCCGGAAACAATTTAGGTTCAAGTATTTTAACACCGCAAATCCCTAATTCAGTAATATTAAATTTTCCCATATAATAGACTTCCTTTCAAAAAGACTTATTTATTAATGTGTTCAACCTTGTCAGCCTGAAGCAATATTTCCTTATAGTGTTCTTTTCGGATATCCCTATTGTCAATACAGCTTTTAAAATATTCAACGGATTTTTTGAATGTATCATCCCCGGGCAGTACGTAGTTTTGTTCTGTATCAGCTTGTTTGATAATTACTGTAGGTTCAAAACCATCAGGAGCAGTTAATATTCTGTTTGTGAATATAGTTCCTGTACTTCCCCATATTTCCAAGTTACATTTGTAGCTGTTGTCCATTCCAAAAGAAACCTGCGCTGTCAGACCCTGGTCATTTACAAGAGTAGCATTTCCATAAATATCTACCTCAAAGCCTGCCTTGCTGCACAACTGTGATGAAGTTACCCGTGCTGTTTCACCTAACAGAATCCCGGCTAATTTCAAGGTATACCCGCCGCAGTCCAGCAATGCACCGCCGCCTAAATCCTTTATATATCTAAAATCGTTTGATCCTCTGAAAGGAAATCCGAAGTCTATTCTTATAAGCCTTGTTTCACCTATTACACCCTCTGCAAGCTTATTTCTAATCCATTGTATCTGTGAATGATACGCAAACATATAATTTTCGTGAACTGCCAAATCTTTTTTTTCAGCTTTATCAATCAGATCTTTGGTATCTTTGATTGATGTTGTAAAGGGTTTTTCCATAAAAATATGCTTTCCATATTCTATCGCTGCCATACCCCATTTATAATGAAGTGCTGGCGGCAGAGGAAGATATACAGCATCAATATCCGAAGAAGCAAGAAGTTCTTTATAGCTGCTGTAGAGATTACCGCCATACTCCTCGGTAAACCTCATTGCTTTCTCACTTTCGCTTTGTTTAATTTTTTCTGTCAATTCTCCGTTCCATTCAGTGACATCTGCTGTAGATATTCCCGCAAACTCAAAACCGTCGCATTTTGCAAGGGCAGGCATAAATCGCCTGTAGGCTATCTCCGAAGGACATATAACGCCGATCCTTATTTTTGACATTATGATCACTCCTTGTCTATTTATTATCTTCTGATGTTTTTTCATTTTCCTCACCGGAAAAATTAATTTTTTTCCCAACAACCACTAACGGTCTGTGAAGACTTCTTGTATTTATACTAAGAATGTATTCCCCCATGATTCCCAAAAAGAACAGCAGTACCGCACCAATCAAAAATACACCTACTGTCAAGGCTGGTATACCTACAGGATAAGTTTCCCAGTTAAGTATTTTATTGACAAAAACAATTACTGCAATAACTATGCTTATAATACCCAAAAATACTCCGATAAATGTTGCCATTCTCATAAAAGTTTTAGTGTATGCTGTTATCCCCTGCATAGCAAGATCATACAGTTTACTAAAGTTAGCATTTGATTTTCCGCGTTCGCTTTTCATCTGTTCATATTCTACAAAATCCAAGTCAATAGCAAATTCTCCTACAATACCCTTAAGATAAGGCTGAGAATCATCAATATCTTTTAATATTTCAATAAACTTAGCATCATACAGCCCATAACCATTAAAATGGGGTATTTGCTTAATATTTGAAAACCCGCCAATAATTTTATAATACAGTGATCTGCAGGCATAAACAATCCTATTCTCATTACCGGATTTTCTCTGCCCCACAATAACCTTTTTCCCCTGCTCCCACTTTTCCACAAACAGCGGCAGATTTTCCGGAGGATCCTGAAGATCGCCAAAAAGCATAAATACAGCGTCTCCGTCCGCGTAATCCTTGAGGCAGGCAAATACATTCCTGGAAAATCCAAAATTTTTTGCATTCCTCACACCCTTGCACTTCTTATCCGACTGACACACCTTTGATATTACCTCCCAAGTTTTGTCAGGAGAATGATCATCCACGAAAATAATCTCATAATCATAAGCAGTCAATTTATCACTGAAAACATTAGTCAGTCTTTTATGCATATTTTCAACACTTTTTTCATCGTTATAACAGGGTATAACCACAGATATTTTTTTCATTTTCGTACCTCTCACCATAAATTAAAATTCTATCAGCGACATCAGATTTCTAAGCTGAATATTAAGTACATTGTTAAACTGCACCATACTGTTCAGCGTTTTAAAGTCCAGCCAGAAGTATCCCGGAGGAAGCTTGTCCAATTCACCGTCCAACGCCTCCACAATGATATTCCGATTTTGTTCATGATAAAATCTGCCGCCCTCCTCCGAAAGGATAACATCAATCCTTACCCTGCTTTTATCCTCATAAAGCCTGAAAAACACCTCGGAAACTTCATCATATTTATCCCGTGAGCACCCTGCCTCCAGCTGTACAGAGGGCGCCAACTCCATGCCGTCAAAACAGCCTGCTTCCGCCAGCGCATGAACCAGAAATTTTCTTTTTCCGTCTATCACCTTGGTCAAAAGTCCAAAAATCGCAATGCCTTCGGCTTTAAACAGCGGCTGAGTCCAGTGAGTAACCTCTCTGCCTTCTATTTCGATATCACAGAATATAACCTTAAAAGGCCAACCCGTTTTGTGAACTATCTCCCTCTCTGAAAAATTCCAGTTGGAAAGCACTTTGAGCGGTACGATTTCTCTGCTTGCCATATTCAACATCTTATAATCGTTTATATACCGATATACCTTTATAAAATCCTCTCTGTCACAAGTATCAAACATAGAGTTAGCCAAAGCTTTATCGGAAAAAAGCTCTGTTATCGCAGCTTTTTCCTTCGGATCCAAATTAAAAAGAGAGTATGGTATACAGGAAAGCACCGTTCTGGTATCCATATTTACAAGATTGTCGATCTTCATCAGACGTTTTATCTGACCCAAGGTCATCCACTTGTGACTTGGCAGCGCTTCTACCTCATCGTCAACCTTTATCATAATGTTCCGGTTGCGTTTCCCCAAAAACCGTGAAGACTGCTCAGACTGTATCTGATCAAACAGAATAGTATGCTTTTGTGCATTCAGAAAATAATCCAGATACGGCGGTTTTTTTCCTCCATGCTGTTGAGTGAAGTTACTTTTGGTTGCCTGGATCGTGGGGGATATCTGGATCTTATTCACATTCCCGGGCTCGATCTTCGCCTGCATAAGAAATTGCAACACACCATCGATCTCCTTGCATATTATGCCCAAATAGCCTATCTCCGACTGAATAAGCACCGGCTGCTCAAAAATAGTCCTGCCGTCCTTATACTGTCTAAGACCTCTTATCTGAAAAAAGCTGTTATTTTTATTTCTGATTTCCCCAGTCTTTTCATCATAAAACCAATTATCGCTGTCCGACAGGCTGTTCTGAGTAATGAAGACCTTTAGATCTTTATTCCTTTTGTCCACCCATTCCAGAATGGAATTATATTCTTCCTCGCTTCCGGCAGCTTTGGCGGAAAGGATAAGCTTCTTAAGCATATTTACTTCCTCCTGTCAAGATATTTTTTCCATCTCGACTGACTGTATTTCTATAACCGAGCCGGAATAATTCCAGATTTTGTACTCAAAAGTCTCATCACCTGAAAACGTAACATCTAATGTTATACTATCTGAATTTATATATATTTGACTTGATCCGAGTATCTCCGATCCGGCATTTACAGACACATCAAAATTTCCGGCAGCCTCACTGTCTGCGCTTTCAATTACACTATAATTCAATGTGAATCTATACGTTCCCGGCTCTGTCCGGGCATTTGGTCCAAACATACAATAACCCTCAGTACCGTCAGTCAGATAATATCCGTTTTCGCTTACCTCACTGAATGTGATCGACAGATCAGAGGCAAAGGGACCGGAAAAGTTTACATTTCCTGAAAAATCATTTTTTGCAATGTTGTAGTCATATACATATACATAAAAATTCTCAACCTGGTCAATATACAATGGCTGTCCATATAAACCATAGTTTCGACTGTTTGTAAATTTTTGATTTTCATCTGCCGTTAAAAGAAGAAATGTTGAACCGGAAAATGCTTCTTCATTGTAATAATAGCTTGAAACCAAATGTTCAGATGGACATATTTTATCAAGAACGGAAATTCCGTTTACAAGTATCTGCCTGTTTGATAAAGCAGAAATAACTCCGGCATTCCAATAGGTGGAATAACCGTAGGATAACCCCTTATCCTCAAGATGTTCACACAGTCGCTCCAGTCTCTCTACATCGTAAGCAAAAACGTCTCTTTGAGAGGACGGCTCCGAGTAATACATCTTCACAAGAGAACCCATTTCCCAAGCACCGGGAAGCACTGCTGCTATCATTCCCGCCGCAATAACAGCTTTGAGCGGCTTGTCTCCGGCTTTTTGGTACAGTTCATAAACATATGTGCAGGATAAACCATAAAGCAGCCATGTGCTTGAAAACCAATATCTGTTTATTGGCAATGAACCGCTGGTAGTGAACAAAAACAGCACTACTGTTTCTGTAATGTGGATAACGGTAAAAATTATAAAAAGCTTTATTCCAAAGGGCTGCTTTTTATAATTTTTTATTTGTATGGCAGGAAGAATGAGAAGCAGACAAATATTGAGCATTATTTTGATAAGAGTCAGCAGCCCACGAGGAGAGATAAGTTTTGCAGAAGCCGTTACATATCCCGTAGTAACTCTCTCCATAACAGAAATACCTATGATATCTCCCCATGATGTAATGAAATTCTTAAAGTTATCAAAGAATTCCGTACTGTTTATAAAATAAAAACTGCTGCTGGTATTATTATTGCGCAGAAGCGAGTTTAAGATCATAAATCCCAAAACTCCCGCTGCCTCTGCGCCTCCGAGAATGAGCAGTATTTTTATAATATCTTTAAAAAGGCGTGACTTTTCTTCATTTTCCCTTTCGCTTAAAAAATAATATATCACAATAGCCCCCATGAGAGGCACTCCAAAGGCCTGGACAAGTCTTACACCCTCCAGATTCATAAATACAATAAGCAAAACCAACCCAAAAAGCTTTGATTTTGACGTGACCTTAAATTTCTCATCCACAGCCCCCGTAAACAAAGCAAAGCCCAGAAAAATAAACATCATTACTGCGCAATAAGGACCGCTTCCGTAAAAAACTATTTCACGGAAGGTAGGAGACGTACACATAAGCAAGCAAGTAAACAGAAGATACCCGGATTTGTTTTTAAAGGTCTTATTTGTGAAATATAGAATTGATCCAAAGGATAAAAGCATAAAAACAAAAACCGAAATACGCATAGCAGTGATATAATCCA
The DNA here is from genome assembly GCA_947174365.1 of uncultured Ruminococcus sp. Classification (GTDB taxonomy): domain Bacteria; phylum Bacillota; class Clostridia; order Oscillospirales; family Ruminococcaceae; genus Huintestinicola. The sequence goes on from CAMWIR010000010.1 coordinate 19,413, forward strand.
TAAAGGATTTTAAAGGAGCTATAAGCAGATGTGTAGAAAAAACCCATATATCACTGGCATAATTCCAAAGGGATGGCAAAAGCTCCCCTGTTCTTCTTATTTCTGCCGCCAAATTTATCTGAACAGCAAGATCCGAATCAAGATCCCATATCCCTGCTGTACAAAAATAGATTATTAACACTCCAACGGAAAATACGCAGAGAAAAAAAGTTAAAGCATTTATAGGTTCCGGTTTTTTTAGCGAAAATCCCTTTCTTTGTCCCACTCCTTCTATGACCTGCACTTTTTTGCCGTCCATTTAACGGTATCCTCCTCTGCATTACATATAAATGTATGTCTTTCGTTCTCCTTATTTTATATTATGTCCCATTATACCACATATTTCCCGTTTTGTCAACGATTTTTTTATTTTTTCGAAAAACATTTTTAAAGCGTTTTTGGCAATTTGCACAAATTCACATATTCAATATTCCAAAACAAGCAGCTTTTTATCTTCAAATACCACTTTTATATTTCTATCCTGCCTTATTGTCAAAACTGTTTTGTGCAAAATTTCAAAAAGTTGATCTTCATAATTATCATTTTCACAAAAGCTTATAAAATTGAAAAATACCTTTATTTTCGCAGCTTGTGCAGGGATTTTTTCACTGCTTTTATCTACCCGGAGGACAGGTTTGTCCGGGCGTACCCTGTCTTTACTCGGGACATCTCCGACAGGGTAACTTTCTTTCGCCTCTTAAGACAAAGCTTCCTTCCCCTCAAAGTTATTGATTGATATATTATAATCATAAACATATATCCAAAAGCCACCGTAATTCAGAATACGATACGGTTCTCCCAACGCAGCGTAAGCATTGCCTGTTGTAAAAATTTCATTCTCCGCATCGTCTATCATTAAAAATGACGGTCCTTGGTATGCCTCGGGGGTATAATTATATTTGCTGTTCAGCCAATGAGAAGCCGTTAAATTATCCCAGATAATAACAGCCTCAATATTTACCTCACGGTTTGACAAAAGGGAATTTGAACCTGCATTCCAGTACGAAGCATATCCCCAGGTAAGTTCCTCGCTTTTTAGATAATTGGTTAAATCTTTTCTCTGCGCTATCTTTTCGTCATAATTCATGCATGATGACGCCATTGAAGCGGAACATATTAATACATACATCGAAAAGCATACATTTATCATCACTTTAATCAAGCTTTTGTCGGGTTTGGAACAAATTATTTTATACAAATAATGAGCAGCAAGAAATATTAATATATACATAGTTGTCAGCAAATATCTTGGAGCAATTGCGGTCAATGCATTAGTAAATATTGCAATTAGTATCATTTCTAACAAATGAATGCATGCGTAAATACTGAACAGCTTCATTTCGTTGCTTTCATTTTTTAAATTTTTTATTTGCAAAATTGGCAGTAGAATGTATAGAATAATACCCCCCGTAATTTTTAATAGATTTAACACACCATTTACAGAAAGCATTGGAACATTAGAAGTAATTCCGCAAATAAGCATAAAAGTATTATATAAGTCCTCAATTCTTTGAAAAAAATCTAAATCGCTAAAATATATACTCGCATTTTCCGACGGACAATTCATTCGCTTCAAGAGCAGTTGCGAGCCCAAAAAAGAAACAATCATAGCTACGCCCAATGGTATAGCAATACTCAACATTTTTTCCGATTTCTTTAATGAATCATAAAAACTGTCATTAATATACTTATATAAAAAGGAAATTACTATTGTTCCAACTAAAGGCACACCATAAACCTGAAGTCCTCTGCCTCCGCCAAGTCCCATATATAAAATTAAAATTACTAAAAAGATAAATTTTATTTTTGATTTTATTTTGTAATTCTCATCCACTGAATCAATATATAGGGTAATTACCAAAATCAAAGATAAAAACTGTGCCATGTATGATGATGTGGACGTATACATTAAATACCAATCATAGCCTATACCGCAAAAAAGCAAAGGAATCGCAATGAGCCATGTGTTATTTTTCATTATTTTTCTGGAGCAATATATTACTGACAAAACAGCAGGCATTAGCATAATTATGCTTGCTGCCGAAAATGCAAATAGTAAGTCATCTGTAAAAAGCAATATGGGAGCCATTGCCATATTCCTAGCATATACCCATACATCCGGTCCCGTAGTGTATTCAGACGGAAAAATCTCGCCGGAGCGAATTATTTCCAAAGCATACCGAACCTCTGCATCAACATCAGATAATGAGGCGATTGTAATAAATATTCCCGTACAAACAAAAAGAATCAGTACAGATAACACAACAACACACAGGATAAACAACAATCTATCCTGTCCCTTTATTTTTTTTAGCATTAATATATCGTCCTTTCGATAAGCAAGCCCCGAACAGCGGTTACGCTGCACCCAAGGATGCTTAACGAAATTCCGTCCGGCTTACTCCAGTTTTTCTATTTCAATATAGTTTATTTCTATATTGGAATTGAGATAACTCCATACTCTGTATTCAAAGGCTTCGTCTCCGTTAAAAGAAACATCAACAGAAACCTTGTTATAAGCAGAGTCGATATTAGCTGAACCCAGAATTTCCGAGCCATTGTTTATGGCCACATCGAATACGCCTAAAATACCCCCCCCCCGTATCTCATTTTGCACTACGCTATAATCAAATGTAAAGCGATACTTGCCGACTGTTGTTGGGGCGTTAGGCCCCCACAGGCAGTAACCCTCTGTACCGTCAGTTGTATAGGTTTCATCACAATTTGCAGTATATACCCCGGGCGAATAGGGAAAGTCCACAGATGTTTCACCTTCCGCAGGAAGTCCGGATACAAAATCAAAAACATTCACACTGCTTTTATATATATCAATGCCTCTCCCTGCAGATTCCTGATACTCATATTGACTTTTTATATAATAAGGCAGCTGCGCAAACGCATCTTGATTTACTAACAATAAACTGTTATCGGAAATTTGATTTACATCATCATAAAACATATAATCACCCCAATGATAAATATTTCCATTATCCAACAGCTTGTAAACACGTGTATTATCTAAAATGCGCATATTTCTGGTATAAATGTGTATATCGCTGCCCAATGTACTATACCCATATACAATCTTCGCATCATATTTAGATATTACATCGGTCAAATCCTTGCTGAAAGAGTCCTTGCCTTTATTCAAATTATAATAACCGATAATATTGACAAATGCTATCACCAGTAAAAGACCCACAGATATAATTTTCTTAAAAAAAGATTTATCATTATAATAATTAAAAAACAGCGCTACAAAGAAAATAGAAAAAACATAAAATAAAATTAAATAACGCTCCTCAAATATTTCTGTGCCATAGGTAGTTGATAAGAGTGCATACATAAAAAAATTTACAAAGCAAAAACTTGTAATATAAATAATGCCGAAATTTTCATTATATTTATTTTTTCTTAAAAAATGTATTGTAACAGCAGTAATGCTGAATAACACAAAAATCAAAAGAAGGAAATTACATAATTGGTAAATTCCATTAACAGACATTGCAGGAACACCGGAATCTATAGAACCTGCGGACATAAGTTTCCCTAAACCGCCAAAAATATTTACAAAATTATTCCAAAAATTTCTAATCCCAATGAGAGTCATGCTGCTTTCTTTACTTTCAAAATTTAAAACCTTGACTGAATAAATCTTGGATATTATTACAAGTATAGCAGCTAATACAGTCCATAAGGTTTTTTTATGAAATATATATTTAAAATCTTTGTGAATACAGAATTCAACAATTATACATAATATACAGGGAACTAAAAGATACACCATAACTGCTATTCCTCGGGATAAACCAATTAAAAAAAACAAAGCCAGTGTTAAAATGGATATCATTTTAGCTTTTATACCAGTTCTTTTGTCATGGAAAATTAACATAACTTTAAAAGTCAGAAGCGCCAAAATTACCATTCCGGAATAAAAAGAAGAAGAAAAGAATAATGCAGGATAGTAATCAATGGGGTTAGCTACGTTATATCCTATAGATATAAATGGCGTAAGGAAAAAATTTATAGAAACAATTTTGGAGAAGAAACTAAATTGTAATTGACTTCCGATATTATATATCAAAAAAATCATAATAAAAGTCAATATAATATTTGATATAGCAAAGGACAAACCAATATTTCCAGTTATACCATATAATAAAGAAGCCGGCAACATAGCAGAATCGAAAAACAGATTAGTTTGTTCTGCATAATTTGCAGGGAAAATTATTCCTTGTTCCCATATCATTCTCGCTTTTAACATAATAGCTGATGCGTCAAAACCTAAATGATCGTAAATCTGGAACAAGTTAAAATAACATATTGCAAGAAATTGTAATATTGCAAGAATTAACAAAGCAAATGCAGTAATCTTATTGAAGTTTGTTGAATTAAAAAAATCGTTTAATCTTTCTGCTATATTTCTTTTATTCCCTGCTCCGTTAAGCACATGTACACTATTCTCACTCATTAATAACATCCTCCGCTATGTCATGCTTTTATGGAAAATATCTTTTTTCTAAAATGTTACCTTGTAATACCACACAATGTACCAAATTATACCATATTACCCCCTTTTTGTCAATACCCCATTTCTCCAAAATCCTATTATATCCCCCAGCGACCGCTCCAAAGGAATCATTGGCTCCCACCCGGTGTCTCCACGCAGCTTGCCTGTATCCGCCTCAATAAAAGGTACATCCACCGGTCTGAAACGGGTCTTGTCGGTCTCTATTCGGATATCCGTTTCGGAAAGCTCAATGATTTTCTCCAGAACAGACTGCAGCGATACTGCACAACCACTGCCTACATTGTAGGTCTCGCCGCTCCTGCCGTTTACGGAAAGCGCCGCATAAGCCCTCACAATGTCACGTACATCAGTAAAGTCCCGCTTGGCGGCAAGATTGCCTGTGTAGATCATCGGCTCTCTTTTGCCTCCCGCAATCTCTGCCGCCTGCATGCAGAAATCCGAAACCACAAACTGCGGCAGCTGCCCCGGACCTATGTGGTTAAAAGCCCTTACGGATATTATGTCCATATTATAAGCCTTGCAGTACAGACTGCCGATCATATTCTGAGCAAGCTTGCTTATGGCATAAATGTTTGCAGGCTCCGGGGGAACTGTCTCATTCACAGGCTCCGAGCGGTCGGCAGCACTGCCGTATTCCTCGCTTGATCCTATCAGAAGCACCCGGCAGCTCGTTCCCATGGCACGTACTGCCTCCAACAGATTTATGCATCCCTTGATGTTGATATCCACAGTCAAGGCAGGCCGTTTCCAGGAAAGAGCAACAGAGCTTTGCGCTGCCAAGTGAAAGATGCATTCCGGCTTTACCCGTAAGAGCAGCTCACCTACAGCCTTTTCATCAAGAATATCAAGCTCTGCCTCCTCAAACTCCGCCTCTGCCCCTGTAAAGAAGTTTATTTTCTCCCCGGGAAGCTTTGTAGCAAAGACCTTGTCTCCCCTGCTCCAAAGCTCGCTTATAAGGTAACCTCCCACAAAGCCCCCCGCTCCGATAACCAGTGATCTCATATCATCATCCCGCTTTTTTATATTTTGCCTGCCTCTTTTTTGAGCAGCTCCAGATCGTTCTTCACCATGCCCTCCACAAGCTGACTGAAGGATATCTCACGTTTCCAGCCCAAAAGCTTTTCTGCCTTTTCCGCATTGCCCAGAAGCAGATCCACTTCTGCGGGACGGTAAAATTTCGGATTTATTTTAACTATGGTCTTTCCGGTTACCTTGTCTGTGCCGGTTTCATCTGCTCCGCTGCCGTGCCACTCTATTTCTGTACCCAGAGCCTTAAAGGAAAGCTCCACAAACTCTCTTACAGTGTGAGTCTCACCGGAGGCTATAACAAAGTCCTCCGGAGCCTCCCTGCGCAGCATCAGCCACATAGCGCGGACATAGTCCTTTGAATGTCCCCAGTCTCTTTTGGCGTCCATGTTTCCCAGCTCCAGATGATCCAAAAGCCCCAAATGTATCCTTGCCGCAGCGTCAGTTATCTTTCTTGTAACGAATTCATGACCCCTGCGCTCGCTTTCATGATTAAAAAGAATACCAGAACAAGCAAACATATCATAGCTTTCCCGATAATTCCTGGTGATCCAGTGAGCATAAAGCTTTGCGACCCCGTAGGGACTTCTGGGGTGGAAAAATGACTTTTCCGTGTACCCGGTGAAATTATCCCCTTGATCTTCAATGCACCCTCCGAACATTTCCGAGGTGCTGGCCTGGTAATATTTCGCCTCCGGCTTTACTGTCCTTATCGCCTCCAGGATATTTGCGGCTGCAACGCCGGTAATATTGGCGCTGGCCACCGGCTCTCTGAAGGACTGCGCCACAAAGGACTGCGCCGCTAGGTTGTAAACCTCGTCCGGATCGGATTCCTTAACAGCGTTGACCATAGCAGACATATCTGTGATATCTCCGAAAATAAAATTTACCTTTTCCTTTGCCTCTGTTCCCTCCAGATTACCGAAATCCAGACGGGATTTTCTTCTTACAAGGCCGTAGACCTCATAGCCCTCACTGAGCAGCAGTTCTGCAAGATAAGAACCGTCCTGTCCGGTAACTCCGGTAATAAGTGCCTTTTTCATAAGATCATCATTCCTTTACAATTTCTTCACAGACCTGTTTAATAGCATCTGTCATATTTTTTATATCAAAATGCCTGAGAACTCTTTCCCGTGCATTATGTCCCATTTTTTCCCGCAGACTGCTGTCCCGTATAAGACGATTTGCCGCTGCCGCCAACTCCTCCGGATCACCCGGCTTTACCGTAAACCCTGTTTCCCCGTCAATGCTGACAAATGGAACGCTTGTATCCAAAGATGTATTTATCACCGGTTTGCCGTAAACCATGGCCTCCAGTTGAACTATACCGAAAGCCTCGCTTTTCCGAGTGCTGGGTAATAGGAAAATATCGCAGTCCCCAAAGGCAGAACGCATATCCTCATCTGAAAGCCTGCCCATAAAATGCACTCTGCCGCCGTAAGCCTCCGCCTGCGCCCGCAGAGCCTGTTCATCGGCACCTGTACCCACGATAAACAGCTCCGCCCCGGAGATCTGCCCGAAAGCCTCCAGCATTACGCCTGCACCCTTATAATAAACAAGCCTGCCTGCAAAAAGAAGTTTTTTATTCCCCTTGTCCGTCAGCCTTTCGGTCAGTATAGCCGTACGCTTTGCGGAAATGTATTTTTCCGTTTCAATGCCGTAGGGAACTATCCTGCATTTATCACGGAATTCACCTAAATACCCCGAACCGTTAATAAACCCCTCAGAGGAAGTGAATATAACGTCCGCTCTTTTAAGTATGCCCTTAATTATCGGATCTATAAGCTTTACAAGCCTTTTCTGCCGTATAATATCGCTGTGCCACCAAAGGATCAGCTTTCCCTTAAAGCCCGACAGAAGCACCGCCAAGTCTCCCAAAGGAAAAGGGTCGTGAAGTATGACAACATCGGCTTTCCCGGCATATTTTTTTACTAAAAAGGGAAAAGAAAGAGATAAGGGCATGGAAAATTTTATCCCTAAGCTGCTCGCCCTTATTACCTTTACACCGCCAATCTCTTCCTTTCTGCCTGCGCCCTTTGGGACGCATACCAAAACGGTCATGTCCGTCTCACCGGCAAGTCCCTCTGCAACGGCCTTAGCCGCTGATTCTATACCCCCTATCCAGGGGTGATAGAGTTTGTTTATCTGTAATATCTTAATCTTCTTCATGTGATTTCCTTTATCAGACTATAAAGCATTTCGGCACTTTTTTCCCAAGAAAATTCTCCTGCCCTCTTTATGCCAAGTTCCCGCTGCTCTGCCAGAAAGTCCTTGTCGGTAAGCTTTAGAAGACCCCGTGCAATGTCTTCCTCGTCATAAGGATCCACAGCAGCACCGCACTTCCCTGCTACCTCTGCCAGTGCTCCCTCCTTTGATACCATTACAGGAACACCGCAGGCCATTGCCTCCAGTGGCGGCATACCGAAACCCTCATAAAGAGAGGGAAAGCAAAAGGCATTTGCACCATTCATAAGCCCGGCCGCGTCCTCGTCCGATACATACCCGGTAAATATTACCCGTTCTTCCAATCCCAGCTGCTGAACTTGCCGAAAAATATCATCATACTGCCATCCCTTGCCCCCCGCTATCACCAAAAGAGGGATATCGGGCTTTTTCTTTACATCAATGCTGTAGGCCTTTATCAACCGGGGAATATTTTTCCTTGGCTCCAAGTTGCCCAGATACAGGAAATATTCACCCCTAACACCGTATTTTTCTGCTGTGCGCAGGCATTTTTCCCTGTCAGTTTCCGGATAAAACCTCTCCCTGTCAACTGCACAAGGTATCACCGCAATATCATCCGAAGAAACACCATAATGTTTTATTATCCTCTCCTTGCTGAACCGGGAAATAGTGATTATCTTATCTGCCCTTTTAATGGATCTTTTAAGGGTCAGCGTCAGCATAATCCTTGTTTTTGCACTCATGGTCTGAGGCATATCCTTTATCACCGTGTCATAAACCACCAACACCCTTTTCCCCCTGACAAACGGGGGAAGATAGTAGTTGAAGAACAATGAAACATCAGGCTCTCCCTTGAAAAAAAGGCTGTAGGGCAGCGGCAGAAAAGCCCATATAAGCTGATAAAGCCCGGCAGAAAGCAGCTTGCACCGATCAAGAGAAATGTTTTCTCCCGAAAGTTTCTCCGTCTCTTCCCCTCTCCTTCCCGAGGGATCGAAGTACTGAAGAGTAAAGCTGCTGTCACTGTTTTTTTTAAGCAGTTCCTTTAATATCTCCTGCTGATAAAATCCTATCCCCGACTTGCCCGAATGAAGCAGGGGCTGTATATTTACGGCTATCTTCAAATCAAACAAGCTCGTTTCTGTTGCATATTTTCAAGTTTTCTATAACTTTCTTAACGTCCTGAGTACTGTCCTTGGCGCATACAAGCAAGGCGTCCTTTGTGTCCACAATGATAAGATCTTCAATTCCTACTGTTGCAATAAGCTTTTTGCCGCCGCAAACAATGGTGTTCTTGGTACTTATGCTGATAACGTCTCCTTGAACCATATTACCATATTCATTAGTCTTGTTTATCCTCTCCAGCGCCAGCCAGCTGCCCACATCATCCCATCCGAAATTTCCCGGGATAGTGCATACTTCCGAGGATTTTTCCATAACACCGAAGTCAATGGACTCCGAACGAAACTCTGGAAAAACTTCATCTACCACAGCGGCAAATCCTTCTGTGCCTGCCGCATTGTAGATTTTTTCCAACCCCTCTGTCATATCCGGGAGATATTTTTTCAGACTGCTGTTTATTGAAGAGGCTTTCCATACAAACATACCGCTGTTCCAGAGATATTCCCCCGAACTGTAATATTCCTTGGCAAGCTCTATATTGGGCTTTTCCACAAACCGCTTAACGCTGTAGACTCCCGCAAGACCCTCCTCACCCTCTCCGAAATGGATATATCCGTAGCCGGTCTCGGGATATGTGGGGGTAATGCCTATGGTAACAAGTCTGTTTCCCTGCAAAGCCGCTTCAGAGGCTCTTTTAAGGGTGTCCAGAAACATCTGATTAAACTTGATAAGATGATCCGAGGGCAGCACCATCATAACAGCGTCCCCGTATTTTTTCCTTATCACCGCCCCTGCAAGACCTATACAGGGCGCTGTATTCCTGGCAGCAGGCTCTAAAAGAATATTCTCCGGAGGAAGCTGGGGGAGCTGCTCTCTTACCAGCGGTGCATATGCAGCATTGGTAACTATATAAACGTCCTCGGAAGATACCATGCTCTGAAGCCTTGCCACGGTCTTTTGTATCATAGTCTCCCCGTCGTCTGTCAGAGAAAGGAACTGCTTGGGAAAATTGTTCCTGCTCCTTGGCCAGAATCTTTCGCCTCTGCCTCCTGCCATAATAACTGCGGTAATTTTCATGATTTTTTTCCTTTCTTTTCGTTTTATTTATTTTTACAGTTGTCGTTTTTTTCAATGTCAGCAATAAACTTCCTGAGCTGTCCCGTAATATTTTTCTGGGAGAAATCCTTAAGGCGCTTGTCCTGTCCTTTGACGATCTCTTCGGCTTTATCGTTCTTTGTTATCTCCCAAATAGCCTTAGCCGCCTTGTCATATTCCTTTTCGTCAAGCAGCACCCCCGTACCTCCCAGAGTAGAAGGAACAGCCGAACTGTTGTAAGCGACTATGGGAACATGGAAATACATAGCCTCTACTAACGGCACACAGAAGCCCTCATGCTCGCTCATGCACAAAAACGCATGAGCAATGCTGTAATAAGCAAGGATAGCAGCAAAGGAAATATGCCCCGGAAAAATAACGTCCTTTACCCCAAGATCCTCTATATGTTTTACAAGCTTCCGGTAATAACCGTCCCCCTCATTGTAGGAGCCTACCAGGAAAAGCCTTGCAGCTGGGTCATATCTGTCCTTATAAACAGCAAAAGCACTTATAACGTCCTCAACTTTTTTGTTGGGAGCCATTCTGCCCACAAAAAGAATATTGCTTCTGCCATCGCTATATTTTTGAACGACCTGCTCATCGGGCTGCTGCTCATAATCGGAAAATCTAATAAGTATCGGCAGCACTGTCATAGGACAGGTGTACCCCATTTCTGTCAGATCCTTTTTGTTGAACTCGGAAACAGGCAGACAATAATCTATATATTCCCTCAGCTCCGACACCTGGCTGAGACCGTTGCTGCAAGCAATGACGGCATTTTCATCAAACCCCTCGAAAAATTTGGGCGGAGTAACATTATGATACCGCAGCACCACCTTGCATTTAAGCTGCTTTACCGTATCAAAAAGAGAGCATTCGGAGGCAAAGTGATATATAACAATATCCTCCGGATCAAGCACGGGCATACGTCTGTAGTTGATCGCAGTGTCAGCGGGGAGCCTCGGGCTTATGGCCTCGGTAAATATTTCCGTTACATAACCGTTTTCTTTAAGGAATTTTTTAAAGGCTATGACCTCATTCCCCACAGCGTCGCCGAAATTAAGGCAGGACACCAACTGCACCACCCTGGGTCTACCGTTTTTGGGCAGATAGCATTTAACGCCCTTTAATATGTCCACATCTCTGTTAAGGTTGCGCAAATTTTCCGCCATTACTCCTGTAAGGGAGGATATTTCTCGGAGCCTTTCCGCAGCCTGCCGAGCCTCATCTGCATTAAAGGCACTGAGCAATGCCAGTCTGTCCTGATTAAGGTTTCTGATATTTTCCGCAATGCACTCCTGGGTCTTGCTTATATCCTCCACAGCAGCCAGCAGCTGTCTGTTATATTCGCTCTGCTGGTCAAACATGGGTCGGTAAAGCCAGTAGGTGAGCTTTCTTATCAGTCTTTTCAAAAATGCTCCCCCGCCCACAGTTGTATCCTTTATATGACAGCTTTCTTCTGTTAAGTTACACAATCTATCTCTCATCCTTTTCTTTTAAGATTATTTTTTACTTTCTTTGTTTTCTCCTATTAAAAAAAATTTATTTTTCGATCCAGCTTAATATTTTGAAAATGTAGACATTGCCTTTCTGCACATTAAAAATATATCTGAGTTTTTCTTTAACCTCCTTGCTACAATATTGAGGATAGAACTGCAAAAGATAGAATATATAGCTTCGCTCTTCGTTTTCGCTGTTTTTGTTTAGTACTCCTGATTTAAGATCCGAGATATAAGTATCAAGCTTTTCGTCTATCAACACACGGATATTTTGTTCATCATATTCTTCCTCCGGAAGAACATTCATCCTCTCAATATCAGAGCGATGTATATACATTCTGTCAGTACAACATTCTGTTTGAAAATTTCTGTAATCATATAAATAAAGCTTATCATTTTTAAATACACAGGTGCAGTAGCCGAGTTTTTCCATTTCCGTTCCCATGGTGATCGGACTTTCATTCTGAAGCGAAAGTGTATAAACATTTGACTCTGCAAATACAGGCGGATAGTTATATTCCTTAAGGAAAATCTTCATTCCCCTTATTGCTGCAACCTCCGAACCCTCAATATCCATCTTGATGAGGTTTATTGAGTCATACTTCTTTTTAATTTCCTTTAATTCATCATCAAGCGTAGTAGCAGGTATCTCCACCAGACACTTTTCATCTATTATATTGTTACCAACATAGCCTTCGGGACCATTTTCAAAAAAACGTATGGTTCCTGTATGATCAGAAACAGCTTTGTTTATAGCAGTTATATCAAATCCGTTTTTAGCGATTGCTTTACTCAAAACTCCAAAATTCTTTTCTCCTGCCTCAATTGCAATACCTCTCCAGCCCTGAGCCGCTAAGGACAGAGAAAATACCCCTATGTTTGCTCCGATATCGACGAACACACCCGTGTCTCCAAAAATATGAAGGAGATCGGTATTAGTACAGATTATCCTGCCTGTTCTTGCTGCCTCGGAAATGGAATAACGGTCATCAAGGGACGTAGCAAGAAAGAATTCCCTGTTGTTGAGTATAACCTTATTAAGGATATATCCATCCTCTTCCTCATAATTAACAGATATCTCATTCTTTGATATACTGTCATTCACTATCGTATCAAGCCTATAGAGACGGTCAAAGCATTCGTTGAATCTATTCCTCACCCATATTTCACGAGTCTCAATATCGTTCAATCTAATGTCTGCATTGTTAAAATGCTTATCATGATCATCAAACCTCTTGTTATTTTCATCCAATCGTCTGTCATGCTCATCAAACCGAGCATTGTTCTCATCAAGCCGCCTGTCATGCTCATCAAACCGAGCATTGTTCTCATCAAGCCTATTGTCATACCCGTCAAATCGCTTATTATTCTCATCAAGCCGTCTGTCATGCTCGTCGAAACGCTTGTTATTCTCATCAAGCCGCCTGTCATGCTCGTCAAACCGTGCATTGTTTTCATCAAGCCTTATATCATGGCTGTCAAACCGTGCATTGTGCTCGTCTATACAGCTCTTAATCCATTTGTCCATCTCCTCCAGCCGTCGTTCGGCGGATTCCGCGCGCACAATAAGAGACTGCCTGTCATCGTTAAGATTCCTTACATTTTCCGTAAGCACTTCCACAGTATGCTTGTAGTCCTCTATCTCAGCCATTGCCTGCTCTGTCTTTTCCAGCAGCGCCCTGTTCTGAGAGGACATCTCGTCAAGGATCACTGTCAGAAGCTGATTTGATTCCCACAAAGCCTCCCCGATAGAATCCGCATACCAACCGAAGGCATTGTATGTCCTCTGCTGCTTTCCTGTAAGCTTTTGATCTCTGTATTTAAAGATGACCAGCTTGCCCAGCTCCAGTATCTTGCTTTCCAGTTCGCTTTTATCAAATTCGTCAGCCATATTTCCTTCTCCTTTACTGCACCCGCCGCTTTCCGCTCATGAACTCCAGGTACTGGTCTATGACTGTCCCGGGAAGTCCGTACTTCTCCACTACCCCGTTATTTATCCAGATTGCCTTGTCGCAGAAATTCCTGATAGTCCCCAGATCGTGGGAAACTATCGCAATCGTTACCCCACGCTTTTTCAATTCGTCCAGCTTTGCATGGCATTTTTCCTGGAAATTCGCGTCTCCCACGCTAAGTATTTCGTCTATCAGCAGCACGTCCGCATTCACATTTATAGCCACCGAAAAAGCCAGACGCATATACATTCCCGAGGAATATGTTCTGATGGGATTGTCAATAAATTCCTCCAGCTCGGAAAAAGCTATTATCCCCTCAAGCCTTGAGTCTATCTCCTTTTTCCCCAGCCCGAAAATTGCCGCATTGGTGTAAATATTCTCCCTGCCGCTCATATCCGGGTGAAATCCCGCACCCAATTCGATAAGGCTGGAAACACGTCCCTCTATAGTGATCCTGCCCTTGTCCGGGTAAATTATCCTGGTCATCAGCTTTAAAAGGGTACTCTTGCCGCAGCCGTTCTCCCCTATTATGCCTATAGCCTCTCCCTTGTCAACAGAAAAATTGATATCCTTTAAAACACTTCTGTTTTCATATCTTCTGCGGTTTCTGAACAGGACAACTTCTTTCATGCTCCTACCCTTATCGTAAAATACCCTAAAGCTTTTCTGAACGTTTTCTACCTTTATCGCAGCCATCACATTTCCTCCGCAAATCTGATTTTAAGCCGCCCGAAAACAGCAGACCCTATCAGCAGTATCACCGCAGCAAAAAGAGCGGAAACAGCCAGTGTAGACATATTCGGAACTTTGCCGTAGTAAAGAATATCCCTGTAGGCAGTGATTATATGGGTCATGGGATTAAGATTAAATACCGGCATAAGCCTGTCGGGCACCCAGGTGGTAGGATACATAACCGGTGTCAGATACTGCCATGCCATACCGACAACGCCCATAATGTGCTCAAAATCCCTTAAATAGACCGTTACGGCAGATGTAAACAAAGCTACACCCAGCGCCATGAAATATTCAATGATCATTACCGGCACAAGACATAAAAGCGCCGGCGGGTAAATACTTATTCCCGAAAATATGACCACTATGAATACCACAATAAAGCAATAGAGCATATTTATAAATCCGCTGGTGACATAGGACACCGGCAGCACCTCTCTGGGAAAGTATATTTTCGTAACAAGGCTCTGCTCGTTCAGCACCGCCCTTGCCCCGCCGGAAAGACAGCCGGAAAAGAAATTCCAAGGGATAAGTGCCACAAACAAAAACAGATAATATTTTTCAATATCCGACCGCAGTATCACGGAAAACACCATAGTAAAAACCATAAGCTGCATAAGCGGATTAATGAATGTCCACAAAAAGCCCAGTACAGAGCCTTTGTATCTTCCTCTCAGGTCTTTTTTTACAAGCCCGATGATCATTTCCCTGTATTCATACAGTTCCTTTAATCTTTCCAAAATTTCCCTCTTCTCTGCGGCTAACAGCGATATGTCCTCTGCCGCCGTCTGTTATAGTCTGCCGTTGTCGGTCTTATCTTCCTCTTCCATTTCCTCCAGGAATTTTCTGTACTTTTCCACGATCACATTCCATGCGAAATTTTCTCTTACATACCTGCCGCCGTCTCTGCCCATGCGTGCAGCAGTCTGCCTGTTTTCCAGGAAATAATCCGCACAGCCCTCAAATTCAAAATAATCTCCGAAATAAAGTCCTCCGCCGGACTCCCTGGCAAAATTTGCGGTAACAGCGCAGTCCCTGTGTACCAGCACCGGACGGCCGCAAAGCCAACTTTCCATTATGACAAGTGAAAAGCTCTCATTTTTCGACGGCTGACAGAGAAACTCACAGGCAGCAGCAGCGTCGTATTTATCCTGCTTGTCCACAAATCCCAGGTCAATTGTATCCTTTGCCGCAGACTCCGGGATATCTATCTCCCCGCCGCCTATAAGTATCAATTTGAGGTCACCCGGCCGTCTTTTTTTATACTCGCCGAAATACTTCAGCAACGTGTGAACGTTTTTCCCCGAGTCCTTTCGCCCGGCGTATATTATAAAAGGCTCCTTTATTTTGAATTTTTCCCTGAACCTATCAGGCTCGGAGGTTATCTCATCAGCAACGCCTGTGCCCATTACCACCGTCTTAACGCCCTCCAGGCTGTACACCTTTTCCGCCAGCTCATACTCCGGTCTTGCATTAAAGAGCATTCCCCTGACCTTTGAATACATTTCCCGAAAAATTTTCATATATACATATGCCTCATTGTGAAAGCATGGTATCATAACAGCCTTTTCCGGGCAGGCCTTTACTCCGAAATATGTGGTGCCGAACATATATGGAATAAAAAAGAAAGCCGAATATTCCTCCCTATGCTCCCGGATATATCTGTAAAGCTCGGGGCTGTTGACCATCTCGTTAATGAAAATTTCCTCTTCGGCAGCACTTGGCATAATGCCGTTCATCAACTTGATGTTCACCCTGTCAAAGGCATCCTTGTCTCTTTTTGCCGCCTTGAAGCGCCTTACGGGAACGCCTTTTATTATCTCTGTTCCCTCCGGGTAGAAATTTTCGCTCCAATCGCTTACAAATTCCTTTACACAGGTAGTAAGTATCTCGACCTCAATTCCCGCCTCATGAAGATGCCTTGTGACCTCTCTGGTCTCCATCTCTGCTCCTCCGGGTATATCGTCTGCAAACCAGGGTATAACAAAGGCCGCCTTTTTCATAGCTTTTCACCGCCTGTTCTTTCGGGATCATCACCGTTTATAAAGCCTTTTAGCTGCTTCTCAAGAATACCCCTTACTCTCTCATAGGCAAAGTCCTCCAACCGCCTGCTCTGACCCTTGATTACTGCCTCATGTAATGCCTTGTCCGACACAACTTTGTCTATCATCAGAGCTGTTTCCACCGGATCCTTTTTATCCAAAAGAACGCCGCTGCCCCCCAAAGTGTCCGGCACAGCGCAGCTGTCGTATGCGATTATAGGTACTTTAAAAAACATAGCCTCTGTAAGGGGTACGCAGAAGCCCTCATGCTCACTCATACAAAGAAAAATATCCGCTGCAGAATACACCGCCAGTATACCGGGAAATTTAATGTGCCCCGTGAATACCACGTCCTCCAGCTCCAGTGCCCTTACATACTTTTGAAGCCGTTCGTAATATTTCTCAAAACCGGTGTAAGAGCCTGCCAGAATAAGCCTTGAATTTTTGTTGATATGCTTTTTATAATAGCAAAAAGCAGAAATGATATCCTCATGCTTTTTGTTCGGAGCTATCCTGCCAACAAAAACAATATTAACAAAGCCGTCCTTATACCTTGCCAGTAAGTTTTTATCAGGCTTTTTCTCATAGTCCTCAAAGGGAATAAGAATGGGTCTTACATCTATCCTGCATTTATAGCCCGCATCCTCCAACTCTCTTTTATTGAAAGCAGAATCGGCAATACAGTAATCAAATTTATCCGCCAGATCCTTTTTTGCACGCAGTCCCTCTGTACAGTTAACCAATGCACTTTCGTTATATCCGCTGAAAAAATGGGGAGGAGTTATGTTGTGATAAATCATTATCTTCCGGCAGTTATACTTTGTGACCTCATAATTCAGCTTTGAACCGGTGGAAAGATGATATATGAGAATATCCTCATCTTCCATCTCAGGCATGCCCCCCGAAAGATCCCTTGCAGTGCCCGCAGGCAGTCTCCCGTCTACCACCTCTGCATATATCCCTGTTTCATACCCCATATCCGCAATGGCTCTGCCTACAGCCGCTGTGTCATTCCCCACTGCGTCTCCAAAGGCTATCACCGGCAGAAACTGGATAATTTTCATTTTCTGCCACCCTGCTTTCTGCTGCCGGAGCTGTTAGCCTGCCTCAACTGTTCCTCCAGCTGTGCAATCCTGTTCTGAAGCTCTTCTATCTCCTTTTTATGAGAAATATTCCTCAGCTCCAGCTCTTCTACTCTTGCCGTCAGCCTTTCCGGGTCGAAGCCTTCATATCTGCCTGCAAAATTTGTCAGCTGCCCCACAGAATTGCTGCAATGATAATTAAAAGCATTCTGTTCACTGACCAATGGAATAATATAAAACTGCATAAGCTTACGCAGTATCCTTTTTACCATCCTTTTTATAAAGCTGCCCTCTATGGGAGCGTAAGGGTCTGTCTGGTTATGAGCACAAATATATCCCGAACTTTTTTTAAGTTCCTCCGGGCAGTATTCCCCGAACTGCACGATTCCTTTCTCCTCCAAAGGGATATCCTCAAAAGAAAGCATATCCGCCGTAAGACCCTCATCCTTTATCTTCTGCCTTATCTGCGCCATTATTTCTTCCACACAGACAATGTCCTTTTCTGTATCCATAAACTTCTCCCTGCAATAGATGTTGGAATTTTTTCCCAGTCTTCCGAGATAATAAAGGACAGCATTGTCCGACCGGACATTGCCGCTTTGCAGACAATGCTGTCCTGTATGTATTTACCGCTATATCCCGAAACTGCTCACAAGATTTGCATATTCGGGAGAACCAAGGAATCCATTAAGTATCTGCTCTCTGGTAGCTCCGCTTTTGAGCATGCCCACCCAGCCCGATTTTCCGGCAGGATCGGATTCTCTGTCAAAGAATGTCTGATAAAGAGTTTCCACATAATCCTCATCACTGAGGTTTTTCATAACAAATTCGGGAGAATATATAAAACCTTCTGCAATTTGATTTGCATTAATCTCTCCGGAAATGTATCTGCCTGTCCAGTATTCAAGACCGCCAACCTCATAATCACGCCCCATAGCCTTTGTGTACATTCTCGAAACATATGCGGTAAGGCTGGGATTCATATCCCTGTTGTATATAATTTCAAAATAACCCCTGTTTAATCCATATTTGCTGCAAATATTGGAAAACTCCGCAGACTGGCTGAAGCCATACATGAGTCTGTCCAATGAACAGCCGTTTTTAAGCATATCAGACCAGTACTTTACCTCATCGGGAGCCGGCGCTCTGTCCAGGAATGTATTATAGAAAATTTCCGCTATCCTGTCATTGCTGAGACCTCTGCCGGCAAATTCGGGAGAGTAGATAAAGCCATAGGATACCTCCACTGCCGTACTTCCGTTCAAAAGATAATCTGCCCAGCCGGACACCTCCTCATATGCTGCAGGTCTGTTCAGAACTTTTTCGTAAAGCCTTGAAACAAACCCCTCTGCGGCAGCCCGCTGTTCGTCACTGATGTTTCCGTTTCCACCGGGCACATAGGCAGTAGGATTCACCTGAGGATATTTTAGATTATGATAGCCCATCAGAACACCTGAATCGCTTAAAACATGAGCACTGTCATGATCTGCCGCCGCTGCCTCGGAAGTTCCTGCCAGGAACCAGGTGTAATTATACATTCCATTTGTCGCATAGCTGTCCATCCATGTCACGTCCACATAATACCATGCCCCTCCAAGATATACAATATTCCACTCATGGTTGCTGCTTATAGCAATAACACAAGGTATAGAAACAGCGTCGCAAAGAAGCTTATACGCCTCGGCATAACTTTCACATACACCTGTCCCGTTTATCAGTGAGCCGTAGGCATTCCAACAATTAGCCCCCACTCCTGTCCTGAAGGCATATTCATTATAGATGTTATTGTCACAGATATACTCCGCAAAGAACTTCAGCTTGTCATAATCAGAAGTATACACAGACGAGGCATTTACTATAGATGCCACCTTGTTCTGTACTGCCATGTATGAATTTACAGCAGTTGTTCCGGCTTGCTGTCCGTCGCAGTATATAAATCCGGTCTGAGCCACATCGGGAGTCGCCGATGAAAAACGCAGTCCATCTACCATACGAAGCCCGATATACTCCGGATAATCCTGTACTAAGGCAATAAAGGCTTGGGAAAGATCGTCCTGAATCAGCTGACCATCCGTGAAAATATTATACTGGGCAGGAACAGAAATCGTAAACCTTTCCGCCCCCGGATCTGCCGCCAACACTTCCAGCATACGGTTATACATACTCAACTGAGACGAGGTCAGCAGGCTTGCAAAATTATAGGAATTTCTTCCTGAAAAGCTGTAAAGCGAAATACCTGCGTTCTCGGGATATTCCGCAATAGGCTCGTCAGAAAAAGTAATAGTGCCTGTCTGCTCTGTCTTGATATTATACCCGCCTGAGACTTCATTATACCCTGAAATATCATCCATAGTATAAGCCATAGCTCCCTGACCGACCGAAAGGCAGAAAGATACTGCCATTGCTGCTGCCGCAATTCTTCTCAAAAGTTTTCTTGACATGATCTAAAAACAATCCTTTCCAAATTTTTTAAGGCTTTCCTGTTTTCAGGCACTGCATAGGGAAAAATTTTCCTTTCCCCGGCATTTCCCGACATTTTTGCCCCGATATGATCTGCATACGGTTACCGCAGCACTGCACTGCGGATCATACGTATATATTAACCTGCATACTTTTCCGGTATCAGGTTAATAAGCTCATTGAATGACATGACAAATTTAAGAAACTATGCTCTTTGTTAATTTTATTGTTAATATAAAGAGGCATAAGAAGTTGTGCCTCCTTTATGACTGCCTAAATGTTTTTTTCGGAAATAAACACACTTGCATACGAATTATAAGCCGTTTTTTCATAAGTTATGAGCACATCTAATCTAAAAGCTGATTGTGGGATGAATCTTAAGTAAGCAGTATACATCACTCTAAAAAGCTCCAAATGACCTGCACTGCGGCTTAAATATTCTCCGAGCACAATAATTCCACATACCGCAAATCTAAAACTTTCACAAAAATCCATAAACAGCAGAACTATAAAGCAAACAATCTATACTTCTTAATATTTTTTCATCAAGATGATGTTTTAAAATAAAAAGTGTATAAGCCCAATAACTACGCAGTTAAAACCTGCTGAATCAATAAATTCTGCGGATTAACAACGATTTTTCATTTTATTATACCATATAAAAG
>CAMWIR010000011.1 GCA_947174365.1 uncultured Ruminococcus sp.
GGGGTCCCCCCCTTTGGAAACCCAAATGGAGTGTGTGCTCTTGTAAATCGCTGAATCTGCATAAAATTTCGGGAGGTGATCCAAATGCCCGCAGTAAACGAAAAAGAACTCAGACGAATAATAAAATCAAAATCCGCTTCAGGTGTATTCTGCATTTACGGTACGGATACCTTTAACGTGGTAAAATATAAAAAAGAGCTTGTTTCCTCGGTTGTCGCCAAAGGTGACGAGACCTATAACCTCCACGAGTTTGACGGCAAAGGAATAAACGTTGAAGGTCTGGCTGACGCCTGCGACGGCTTGCCTATGTTCGCCCCTGCCATGTGCGTTACTGTCTGCGATCTGGATCTGGAAACCGAAAAACTGTCGGAAGCCCGTCTGAAGCTGCTGCTGGACACTGCCGCCAATCTCCCCGAAACCACCCTGCTTATCTTCTACACCGCAGGCGTGGACATCTGCGGCGGCAAAAAATACCCCACCCCCAAAAATAAAAAGCTCCTTGACATCATCTCCAAAAACGGCACGGTCTGCGAGATCCCCGTAAAAACCCGAGCCGAGGCGATAAAGGAGATCGCCGCACAGGCAAATACTCTCGGTTCACCCATTGACGAACGTGCAGCCGCCCTCCTGTGGGAGCGCTGTCTTGGAGATATGAACGCCATTATGGGGGAACTTTTCAAGCTTGCCTCTTACTCGGGCAGCAGCCTTATCGACACCCATGCCGTGGAGCTTCTCACCCCCGAAAGCAATGACGCCAAAGGCTATAACCTTGCAGACGCTGCGGCAGCGGGCAATATGACCCTTGCTCTGGAGCTTTACAACGACCTTATCGGGGGACAAAACGACCCCATATATCTTTTGTATATCCTAATCGGCAGCATGAACGACCTCTACCGTGCCCGCCTTGCCATTGACTACGGCAAGGGCATCTCCGATGTTATGAAGGATTTCGGATATGCAAAAAATGTGGAGTTCCGTGTAAAAAAAGCTTTCGGCTCGGCAAGGAAAACTTCTCTGCCAAGGCTAAGGCGGTGCATGGAGATCCTTGCAAAAGCCGACCTTGATATGAAATCGGGCGCAGGCAGCCCTGAGATAATTCTGGAAAAATCCATTACCCAGATGCTGAGTTAGAGAAAACGTCTGTTCATACCGATCTTTAAATTTGCCCCGGGAGGCTGAAAAATTTGCTTAAAACCGACCGTGCCATAATTGTTGAGGGAAAATATGACAAGATCAAGCTTTCGGGAATGATCGAAGCTGTGATAATCTGTACCGACGGTTTCGGGATTTTCACCGACCCGGACAAGCTGGCAATTATACGGCACTATGCAAAAACCACCGGGATAATCATTCTCACCGACAGCGACCGTGCAGGCTTCCGCATTCGCAGCTTTATAAAAGGGGCTGTAAACGAGGGCAGTATCACCAATATCTATATCCCCGATATTTTCGGAAAGGAACGACGGAAAGCAAACCCGTCCAAGGAGGGCAAGCTGGGAGTTGAGGGTATGACCGAGGATGTTTTGCGTGATGCATTTGAACGGTCGGGCGTTCTTTTGAGTGACAATCCCGAAAATGCCCGCCCGCAGTCCCCCGAAAATGTAATAGATAAACTGCTTTTATATGAACTGGGACTGTCCGGTTCACCCGACAGCAGCGAACGTCGGCATGCGCTGTGCGAATATCTTAAGCTCCCCTCCCGCATGACAGCCAATGCACTTATTGAAATACTCCAAACCATACTTAATGCCGAAGATCTCATTACAATTTGCACAGAGCTTTTTAATGATAACTATCCCTCTATCTAACATCTTACCTCTAACATCTAATCTCTGAAAGGGGGTCTACAATTCCAATGGTCTTTTCCGAACTAACGTTCCTCTACTTCTTCCTGCCAATAGTAATATTGCTGCATTTTGCGGCAGGCAATACAAAAATAAGGAATGTGATAGTCCTGCTCACAGGCCTGATATTTTACGCCTGGGGCGAACCCTTTTATGTCCTTATAATGCTGTTTTCCACCGCCATAGACTACACCGCAGGGCGGCTTATGGCAAAATATGACGACGACCAAAAAAAGCGGCGTATCTGCCTTATTGTATCCGTCTGTATGAACGTGGGACTGCTGGCGGTTTTCAAATACAGCGACTTTATTTTCGACAGTATCAACAGTGCGTTTCACTGCTCTCTGCAAAACCCTGTTCTTGCCGTCAACAAGGGACTCAATAAATTGCTGCCCTTGGGACTTAACGAAAAGCGTGTTGAACTGCCCATAGGCATTTCATTCTACACCTTTCAGTCCATGTCCTACACTATCGACCTTTATTTAAGAAATATCACAGTGCAAAAGTCCTTTCTCAATTTTGCGTCATACGTTTCCCTCTTCCCACAGATCGTAGCAGGGCCGATCGTCCGCTATGAGGAGGTCTCAAAGGAACTGGAAGCAAGGCGCGTAAACGTTATGAAGATCAGTTCGGGGATAGGGCTTTTCGTAAAAGGCCTTGCAAAAAAAGTTCTCCTTGCCAACCGTGCGGGGCTTATCTGGGCAGAGATCAAAGGGGCGGATTTTGCGGCGAATTACGCCACCTTGTCGGTGCTGGGGGCTTGGCTTGGCATAATCGCATTCGCATTTCAGATATATTTCGACTTTTCGGGCTATTCGGATATGGCAATGGGTCTTGGCAAAATGATGGGCTTCGACTTTCCGAAAAACTTTGACCACCCCTATATTTCCCGCTCTGTCAGCGAATTCTGGCGCAGGTGGCATATCACCCTCGGCAGCTGGTTCCGCTCCTATGTCTACATTCCTCTGGGCGGCAACCGCAAGGGCAAAGGACGGACTTTCCTTAATCTGCTGATTGTCTGGGGACTTACGGGTTTATGGCACGGCGCAAGCTGGAATTTTCTCCTGTGGGGGCTTTATTTCGGCATTCTCATAATAATTGAGCGTGCGGGAGGCAGCAAGCTGCTTGAAAAATTGCCTCATGCACTTTCGGCACTGTGGACGTTTATTTTAGTGCTTTTCGGCTGGGTGCTTTTTGACACGGACACCCTTGGGGACGCTGTACGGTACATTACTGCAATGTTCGGCGCAGGGGGCGCATTCATTGACGATACCGTAAAATACCTGCTTATATCCAACGCACTGCTTCTTGCGGTATGCACGGTCATTTCCGTGGGATTGGGGCAAAAGCTTCTCGAAAGGATAACCAAACGCCGTCCCGCCTTTGCGGAAATTGCCGCTATTCCCGTAAAAATAGGTATTCTTCTGATCTGCACTGCCTATCTGGTGAATAGCGAGTATAATCCGTTTTTGTATTTCAGATTTTGATTTGTTGCAAACTGCGATCTCATTGCCGTAACAAATACATTTTCTGCGGCTTTTGTCGGCATTCCGTGAATATCCGATACAGTTCATCACTCAAAATTTAAAGCCGCCCGAATTGCTTTAACCGGGCGGCTTTTCTTTGACCATTGCCATCATCACCACATCGTGAAATTCACGTCCGAAAGGGTAATGATGAAGTACCCCCTCACGAACATACCCCACCTTTTCAAGCACACGTATTGAGGCCGCATTTTGAATATGAACAAGCCCCTGAATCCGCCAAAGACCCAGGTCGTTCAGTCCGAATTCCGTGACCCTCTTTGCAGCCTCTGTAGCTATCCCCTTCCCTCGCACCTCATAAGCATAATGGTAGGAAATCTCAGCCATTTCTCTTTTCACAAATCCTCCCAGATCTATACGCCCCAAAATCCGCCCGTCGGCTTTATCCCCAACGCACCAGGTAAAAACCACCCTGCGCTTTAAAAGCCTATCGTTCACATTGTTAAGCCAGTTTGTAATATTCGGCTCTTTATCAAACAAAGGTACGCCGCCCCCAAGATATTTTTGCACCCTGTTATCCCGGAGTATCTCAAAATATTCCTCCATATCCTCTCTCTCAAATGCATTTAGCTTCAGCCGCACCGTTTCAAGACAGGGTATATTTTTAAAATGATCCTTAAATTCCACACTTTCATCTCCCTTTTAAAGTCGTATTTTTTTATGAATTTTCCATAAGCATTATATCACAAGTTCATATCATATGTCAAATTAGTTTTATAAAACATAGCCGCCTTTAATCCGCTATTTTAATAATTCCACAAAATTCCCTTCATTTCTTTCGTTTCTTTTTATGCAGGATTTTTTTAAATTCGGTTGATTTTTTTCGCCATTTGGATTATAATTAGATTATACTGTATATGAGCAATTATTTGTCGACATTTTAAGTCTATCGGGCATTGCCGTTTTTTTATATAATTCTTGGCAAACGTCGAAAAAAACCGAAATTTAAAAAAAACCAAAAAGGAAATAAAATGCAATGAAGAAAAAATCACCCATTACAATTTTCAGCGCAATGATAACCCTGGGGGCAGCTGCAGCAATAGGTCTCTCCTCCTGCAAATCCGTTGAGGAACAGCCCCCCGAGACCGATAATTTGCTTCCGCAGGTCGTTACGGATTATTCGGAAAATGCCGAAACCTCGGGAAATTCCGAGATAATTTTTACATATGCCGACAGCGAAGCTTCCGATCATATTTACGAAATAATCACCGAGACTGCCTATGCGGAAACCGACATTCGTGCCGCCGACCCGGATAATTCCGAGGAATATTATGATACAAGTCCCGTGGAATTACAAGAAACGTATTCCGAGAAAGTACATGAAACTTATTCAGAAGAAATACATAACGAAGAATTATATGATGACGACCCCTATATCCCCGCAGGCGGCGAAATTGAGGACGCTGTCGGCGTAACGGACATTTCTTTGACATTCTACGAAATTTCCATGAGTGTCGGAGACGTGAAAATGCCCATAGTGACCATGTACCCCGAGGACGCTTCCGATAAATCGGAAATATGGGAGAACAGCAACAGCGATATTGCCGAAGTGGACGGCAAGGGGAACATTACCGCCGTTTCATCGGGAGACTGCGTTATTACCGTGCGCTCCGCAGCAAATCCCGAGGTGAGCGCCGAGGTTCGGGTGCACGTAAAGCAGGAAGTGACCGAACCTACCTACATAGACGGCATTCTGATTGCCAACAAGACCTATGCCCTGCCCCGTGACTATAACCCCGGGGTCGACCCCGATGCCAAGGACGCCTTTGACGAAATGCAGAAGGCAGCAGCTGCCGAGGGGCTTAACATCTACATTTCCTCGGGCTTCCGCTCCTATGACTACCAGGCGGGACTGTACGAGAGGTATGTGCAGCGAAGCGGCAAGGCGGAGGCGGACAGATACTCCGCACGTCCCGGCCATTCCGAGCACCAGTCGGGGCTTGCCTTTGACCTTAACTCCATTGACATGACCTTTGAGGACACTCCCGAGTGCGAATGGGTTAACAAACACTGCGCAGACTACGGCTTTATAATCCGCTACCCCAAGGACGGGGAGGCGATAACGGGCTATATGTACGAGCCGTGGCACATCCGCTATCTGGGCAAGGACACCGCCCGCAAGGTCTATGACAGCGGACTTACTCTGGAAGAATATCTGGGGATAGATTCAAAGTATGATGAATAAACATTACAATTATAACGAAAGGACTTGAAAAATCATGAAAAAATATTTGACTTTGGCGGCCGCTTTGATATTGTTTACTTTGACCGCTTGTTCTGATAAATCGGACGGTAATGCATTCACGGGGGAAATGCCCGTGACAGAAAATACCGAAGTTTCCTCCGAAGAAATGATTTCCGAAAGCGATAATGTAAGCCCTGCCGAAAGCGATGAGCCGACGGAGGAGGTAATTATTCAGGATGAAGCGGATGATATATGGCTTCTGCCCGACGAAAACGAACTGTACGACTGCGATATTATCGCCGACTTTACAATAATACAGACGGAGGATATCAACATTTCATACACATTTATGGGTGTGGAATGCACTTCCTACAAGACGCTGGCGACTGTACGCCCGAATAAGGTCTATTATTCAAGAGATACAGGCAGCAGCGAAGAGTATGTGGTCGCTATACCCGATAAGTCCCGTTCCGCCGAAGATGATTTTCCGAAAATCCAAGATGGCGAAAGGTGCTTTTTTTTCATCACAAGCACAAGCGGACTGAACGATTCTCTTGAACTTGATAAATATGCCGGTTATTATTTAAGCTCTCCCGCCCATATTGTAAATATAAGCGGAAATGAGTGCACGGCAAACAGCGATCTGTTTTACGGCTATTCAAGCAATTCCGCTTATGTTCCCGACCACGAAAATGAACCGGCCGAGGGTGAGGTTCTTGCCGGAGATAATGTTCAATATAAGTCGGAAAGATGTTCAATGCCCTTTGAGGATTTCGAGAACACGCTGACGGACAAAATTCACGAAAAACATCCCCCGCTTACAAGTCTCGCAGGTTGAGGAAATAGTGTTTTACTGTGCAATGCCGTCCACAATTTATTTACTTATAAACTTTCCCGAAAATCCTTGACAAAGGGTGAAAAAAAGTCTGCAATTGACTTAATTATTTAGGTTCGCTTTGCCAAAGTCCGAAAAGCGCATATGACTTACAGAAGTAAATCAAAACCCGAAATTTATTACGGCGAGTCAAAGTTGGTTCATTTACTGTTTACAAAAATTCTATTGACATTATCTGCTTTAATACTGTATAATACAGTAATGTATAATACATAAATAAGGATGAAAAATATGTCTACAATTGACTTAATTATTTTAGGTTCGCTTTGCCAAAGTCCGAAAAGCGCATATGACCTACAGAAGCAAATCGAAACCCGAAATTTATCACGGTGGGTTAAAGTTGGTTCATTTACTGTTTACAAAAAGGTGTCTCTTTATGAAACTAAAGGGTATGTTACCAGCCAAACAATAAAAAATGGCAAAATGCCCGAAAAAACAATTTATACCATTACCCAATCGGGAAAAGATGTCTTTATAGAATTGATGTCTAAGTTTTCATTAACAGAAACAAGAGTATTTTTAGATTTTAATGCTGTCATTGTCAATCTTTCCTTGCTGGATAATGATTCTATCGTTGAATATATTACAAATATCAGAAATAGTATTCAAGCTACAAAAGCTCAACTTTCAGAGCAATTATTGGCACAGAAAGAACTTTCATTATTTGGACAAGCTATATTGGAACAACAATTTATGCTTCTGAAAGCATTGGAAGATTGGGAAAAAAATTTTGAAAGACAATTATTTTAATAAGAGGAATAAATAATGAGTATGTTAATTTTTATTATATTAAATTTGATTATCTATTTACCATTTCACCTTTTTGAAGAAGCAATAGGTGATATGCCCAAATGGATGTTTGAGCATAAATGGTTGCCTTACCATATGACACATGGACATTGGATGGCAAACAATTTATTTCTTTATTATCCTCCGCTTTTAATTTCGGTATTTCTATTTATAATCAACGAAAAATTTATCTGCTTTGGCATTGGTATCCTTATATGGGGAATTATCAACTTAGGAGATCACTTATTTTATACAATTAAAGATAGAAAAGTATCTCCGGGTTTAGTAACAGGAATTCTATTTCTTTTTAATTCTATTTTAGGATTAAAATGCTTTATATCATCAGATATATTTTCTGTTTTTCATTTAATTTTGGGTATTCTTATTGGCGGTATATTATTTGGATTGCCCATTGGACTATGTGTTATTACATACAATTTTTTTGACAAATACATTAAATAATATCATAAAAGAAAGGTAATAACATGGGGAAAATGCGACTGATAAAATCATAGCGGCATTAGTTGATTATATGCAGCTTGAAGCAATGCAAGTTGTTCCTGTTGCCGCTCTTTTCATACACATTTATGGGAGCAGAATGCACTTTCTACAAGACGCTGGCGACTGTACGCCCGAATGATGTTCAATGCCCCCTGAGGATTTCGAGAACACGCTGACAGCTAAAATAAGTGAAAAAAATCCGGAATAAGATAATAACGGAGTATTTTCAAACGAATGTTTTTCACTGCGCAATGCCGTTCACAATTTATTTACTCATAAACTTTTCCGAAAATCCTTGACAAACGGTGAAAAAAATGGTACAATTGTATTTGTCATAAATACATTTGTATTTTTGGGACGGACTCATATGGTGATGATATTTAAAAATATCCCGAATATACGGAGTTGATAATACATGGAAATGCAAAGCCCGGCGGGAAAATATGCGGTGATAAGCTGCGAGGTGCTGCCGGAGGTTTTCCTTAAAGTAATGGAGGTAAAGCGGCTGCTTGCCACGGGGGAGGAAAAAAGCTCCGCCTCTGCCTGCAAACGGGCGGAAATTTCCCGCAGCGCATATTACAAATACCGTGACAGCGTTTTTACCTATGAGGAAAAAATGCAGGACAGGATAGTTTCCCTCCATGCCGTGCTGAAGGACACTCCCGGGGTGCTGTCGGCGGTTCTTGCCTGTCTCCACCACTGCGGTGCGAACATTGTGAGTCTTAACCAGAATGCAGCTGTGGACGGGGCTGCGGCGGCAACGGTCACGGTAAGGCTTTCGGGCGCTCTTACCGACGGCAATGCCCTTAATGAAGAGGTCGGGCATATCCCCGGTGTGGTGGAAACAAGACTGATTTTTTAGCACATTGCGCAAGTCTGAGTGCATTCCTGCCTCTTGTTTCCTGCCTCTAATAATCATAGAATAGGAGTTTTTTATTATGACAAAATTTGCTGTACTGGGTCACGGGGTCGTTGGCTCGGGAACTGTGGAGCTTTTTCTGAAGAACAAGGATAAGATCAACCAAAAATGCGATCTGGAGCTGGAACTGGGCAGGATCCTCGATCTAAGGGACTTTCCCGGGCTGCCCTATTCCGATAAATTTACCAAGGATATAAACGATATATTAAATGATGATGAGATAACCGTTGTGGCAGAGGTCATGGGCGGAGTAAACCCTGCCTTTGAATTTGTTTCGGGCTGCCTTAAAGCAGGCAAAAGCGTGTGCACCTCCAACAAGGAACTGGTGGCAAAAAAAGGCGCAGAGCTTATTAGCCTCGCCAAAGAGAATAACTGCAACTTTATGTTTGAGGCTTCCACAGGTGGGGCTATCCCCATAATCCGTCCGCTGCACACCTGCCTTGCAGCTAATGAAATAACGGCGGCAGC
The DNA here is from genome assembly GCA_947174365.1 of uncultured Ruminococcus sp. Taxonomy (GTDB): domain Bacteria; phylum Bacillota; class Clostridia; order Oscillospirales; family Ruminococcaceae; genus Huintestinicola. The sequence continues at coordinate 9,146 of CAMWIR010000011.1, forward strand.
GGGGATACTCAACGGCACTACCAACTTTATCCTCACCAAAATGCTGACGGATAATATGACCCTTGAAGATGCGCTAGCAATGGCGCAGCGGCTTGGCTATGCGGAGAGAAATCCAGCTGCAGATGTTGAGGGACATGATGCGTGCCGCAAGATATGCATACTTTCCTCCCTCATTTTCGGTAAGCACGTTTACCCCGATTGGGTGCACGTGGAGGGTATTACAGGCATAACCACCGAGGACGCCGAGTATGCGGTAAGCTTCGGAGGCGCTGTTAAGCTTATCGGCAAGGTCACACAGACGGACGACGGCAAGATTCTGCCCATGGTGTCCCCTGCATTTGTGTGCAGCGCAAATCCACTTTCCCATGTAGATGATGTTTTCAACGGGATAATGGTATTCGGTGACGGTTTCGGAGAGGCTATGTTCTACGGAAGAGGTGCAGGCAAACTGCCCACCGCAAGCGCAGTTCTCGGAGATGTTATTGACTGCGCAAAGCATAAAAATACGATCCGTTCCCTCACCTGGGAGGACAGCGCCGACAACAGCTTTATCGCCGACTACAAGGACAGCGAAACAAGAATGTATATTCGCCTGGAAAACTGCGATAAATCGGCAATTGAGGCGGCATTCCCCGACTGCGAATATCTTTCAAGAAAAGCTCAGCCCGCAAATGAATTTGCCATTGTTACCCCGTCGCTTAAAGAGCGTGAGATCGACGAAAAGCTGGAAAATATCGGCGGCAAGGTGCTTGGTAAAATAAGAATTTTAGACCTGTAAGACAAGTCGCTTACTGTCAAATATAAAAGTCGGGAGGCTGTGAGATCATTCTCGCAGCCTCCCGACTTTATTTAACGTTTTGATAAATGCGCAGCGCAACAGTTGCGATTTGCAAGTCTGCAAACGCATTCCCTGTATGCAGACATTATTTGCTGCTGCCCAGGGTTTCTCCGCCTGTCACCGTAAATTCGGTAAACTCCGCCGAAAAGCCCGCTGCGGTCATGGCAACAGGCACGCCGTCATTGTCAAACAAAAGGGAATACTCCCCCGTCGTCAGCGTCCAGCCCTGCACGCCCGAGGCTGCCTCGGGTGAAACACCGTTGCCCAGCGCCACCGCCGCATTGTCCAGACAGCGGAAAACGGTCATTGCAGGGGATTTTTTCGGTATTGCGCTAAGCTCCGATGAAAAGCTCAGCTCCCCCAGGGATGATGTAACATTGTCCCCCGAAAGAACGATCTTCAGTCCCTCGAGCGACTCCGGGGCGGTTATCTCCATTTCCCAAAAGCCGCTGCCCAAGCGCTTTACATTCCCCGAAAAAACAAATTCCTCGGGAGTTTCCTTGTCCGCCGGAGTAACCTCGGTTTTCACCGTGCAGCAAAGGGTGTATCCGCCGGTTATACGGGGCCTCGGAGGCACATTCAGGGGGCTTGTACAGCCCGCCAGCAGGGTGAGGCACAAAACCATGCACAAAAAGGGGTAGAATTTTCTTATCTTCATTCCGCAGCGTCCTTTCACATTTGAAAAAGAGAAAGCTGCGGGATATTTGCAATTTACACATGCTGCACATCGCAATCAACTGTCCGCCGTCTTTTCTTTTTCTATTATTTTGTACGCAGCGCAAAGCCTGTTTGCAGCATCCGAGGGAAGCATTCCCGTCATGGATATTTCGTCGGCGGTAATATCGGCAGCAACTCCGAAAATGTATACGCCGCCGTTTGCAATATCGAACATATCCCGCCCTGATTTTACCGCCCCTGCGGCAAGCCCCGAAATAACGCCCGTGAGCAAGTCGCCGCTTCCCCCTCGGGAAAGCCCGCCGTTGCCCGAAAATGAGGCAGCGGCTCGTCCCTCGGAAGAAACCGTATAGGTGGGATAGCCCTTTGCGGCAACCACTGCCCCCGTTTTTTCCGAGAGCCTGACAGCAGCGGAAAGCCTGTCTGCAAGCACTTCGGAAGTGCTCACGCCCAACAGCCTTGCCAGCTCCGCAGGGTGGGGAGTAAGTATCAACGGAAAATTGGCCTTGTTTTCTGCGCTGATAATATCTATGCACTCCGCAAGGCAGTTTAGAACGTCCCCGTCAATAATTAATGGAATTTTTTTTGTGCGGCAGATTTTTACCGTTTCTGTCAAAATCCTTTGTGTATCGGGATTTTTACCCATTCCGCTGCCTATTGCCATAACATCCGACTGCTCCGCCAGGTCATGAAGCTTACTTATATTTTCATCACAGGAGGATATGAACCCCTCCGAATTGCTGCGCAATGCAATTCCCATACACTCATATATCCCACTCATTATCCTGTCCAGAACAGTTTTAACGGAAGCAATGCGCACTATCCCTGCACCGCTGCGCAATGCGCCGAGCACATTCAGCGCCGCCGCACCGCTCATACTTTCCGCACCTGCAATTATCCCCAGCCTCCCGAAGCAGCCCTTATGAGAAAACTCTCCCCGCGGAGGCAGGAAATTCCCGGAAAGCCTGTCGGTAAGTCTCGGAACAAAGCCTATTTTCTCAAAATCATCATCTGTCATTCCAATATCGGCGAGGACTGTTTTTCCGCAGCAAGCTTTCCCGGGAGGCAGCAAAAGTCCGATTTTGAATGCGCCGAAGGTCACAGTCATTTCCGCCCTGAATGCGCCCTTGCAAACGCTGCCGTCCCTGCAATTTACCCCCGAGGGCACGTCGGCAGCTATCTTTCGGGCATTCGAGCGGTTTACATTATCAAACAGCACGGCAATTTTCTCGGGCAGACTGCCATGAAAGCCCGTGCCGAAAACGCAGTCGACAATAATGTCATAATTGGCGAAAATCTCGCCGTTGAAAACATCACCTCCGAGGTTCTCTTCGGAATCGGAAAAGTCAATTATTACGGAACATTCAGAAGAATTTGGCGACCCTGTATTTTGCAAATTGCAAGATACATTCGATAATGCAAGCTCGCTGAGCCGTCGGAAATTCTCTGCTGCAATTCCGCCGACAGGCTCGCCGTGGGTGAGATTCACCGTAACCGCTGCCCCCATTCGGGCAAGATACCTTGCTGCCACAAAACCGTCGCCGCCGTTGTTTCCCTTGCCGCAAAGCAGCAGGATTTGCTTGCCGCAAATATCTCCCGTGAGAGCAGATATCTGCTCCGCAAGAGATCTTCCGGCGTTTTCCATGAGCCGCAGGTAGGAAACTCCCCTTGCATCGGCGTTTGCTTCAGCTTGCTTCATTTGTTCGGGAGTGCATATATACATAAGATCAGCTCCATTCAAGGGCAAAGTTTTTATTGCTCTGCACCAAATCATACATCTTTATAAAACGCAAATATGCTGCTCAGAAAAAAGCTTATTCATCAATTCCAAAGCTGCGGTATTCGCAGCGATCTATCCGATGCTCTATGCTCATTTCACCAAAGCCCATAAGAGCGTAAAATGAGCGCACCTCGGATGCGGATATGGTTTTCCCCGATCGGTAGGAAAGGTCGCTTATCCAGGTGCAGTCTACGTAATACCATTCTCCATCAGCTGCAACAGCGTTCCAATTGTGGTTTGAGGGAATATCCGCCAATTCCCCACGGGTATATCCCTCGGAAACCGATCCGCCTTTCAGGCAGAGGCAATATATCCCTTGGGCGTTGCACAAAGCAGCATACAGATTTGCAAATCCTCCGCAGGTTGTACGAAAATCGTTTTCCAGAATGCTTTCAAGACTTATGACATCCCTTGCCGAGCCGTTTTCCTCGGCGTCAAAATCATACGCCACATTCTGCCCGACCCACATGGCAATGGCATAAGCCTTATTCCGTTCGGTTTCCTGCCCATTGCATATTTCATCGGAAAGAGCGGATATCTTCCCAAGAATTTCTTCTCTGTCCTCGTCATCCTGCTCGGTAACATACCAATTGCTCTGGTCAACAGTAAGGACCGTAGGGTGCAGGGTCATATATTCGTTTTTTTCCAGCACCTCCGGGATAGGCTCAAATGTGCCGTAATAGGTGGTGTACACATCGCTGCCGGTATATGCAACAGCCGTGGGAATCACCGATATATCGGCATTTTCAGCGCTGCCGATATTCCCCGATCCGACATAGCGGATAGCTCCGATTATAAGCACAGCCCCCAGAAGCAGCGATAATACGGCTATAATAAGAGATCGGTCCATATCAGAAGCAAGGATTTTAAGAAGCAGGAGGCAAGATGTTCCTGCTTTTGGAATCCTTGCGGTTGTCCTCCTTTATTTTAATTTCGTAAATATTTTGCATATTAATTATTTATGCTTTCCTGTTGAATAATTTCTTTACTTGTTTATTTTACCACAAATCCCGTAAAATTGTCAAGTATGCAAAATCGGAGCAAATCCCATTATAATTCTCCGAAACGGCTGCAGCAATGGGATTTGAATTATTCTGCAAAATCAAAAATATGCACATAAATCCGAAAATAAGTAAAAGTTTCATTAAAATTTCCCACAACATTTGACAAATCCGATTATTTGGGTTATAATTAGATTGTATATAACAGCTTCGCGCGGCGGGCGGTTTGCCGGGCTGACGGGGCAATGGTTTTTTGACAGAAAGGTTTTGGAAAAATGCGTGTAATAACAGGCTCTGCCAAGGGCAGAAGGCTCAAGACTCTTGAGGGTACCGAGGTTCGCCCCACCTCCGATATGGTCAAGGAAGCTATTTTTTCGGTAATACGCTTTGACCTGGACGGAGCGAATGTGCTTGATCTGTTCTGCGGCTCGGGACAATTGGGAATCGAGGCGCTGTCGGGCGGAGCGAAAAGTTGCCGCTTTGTGGACTGTTCCCGCTCCTCTCTGGATTGCACAAGGGAAAATATCGCCCACTGCGGACTTATCAAATACGCCACCCTCACTCTTTCGGACGGTGTGGACTTTATTCGCAATGCAAGGCTGAATTTCGATATTCTTTTTCTTGATCCGCCCTATAATAAAGGACTTATCGAGCAGGTACTGCCTTTTGCGGCGGGAAAGATCTCCGACAGAGGGATCGCTGTATGCGAACATGAACGAGGTCTTATATTGCCGGAGGGATTCGGCAAGCTGCAAAAAGCCAAGACCTACAGATACGGAAAAACCGAGGTCACAGTTTACAGAATGCCTGTAAACGAAGATGAAGAGGTAATTTTGTAATATTTTTTATAACACAATTTCAGCAAAAGGAGCGGTGTATTTTATGCGTACAGCAGTATGCCCCGGAAGCTTTGACCCCATTACATTCGGTCATTTGGATATTATCCACCGAGCCTCCGCCCTGTTTGACAGGGTGATAGTGTTGGTGGCAGTAAACGAGCAGAAAAAGCCCATGTTTACCCCGGACGAGCGGGCGGATCTGATAAAGCGCGTCACGGGAGATATTGAAAATGTGGAGGTCGACATCTGCCGCGGACTTATCGCCGATTATGTGAGAAAGGCGGGGGCAGTGGCTATTGTAAAGGGTCTTAGGGCTGTGACCGATTTTGAGTATGAATTTCAGATGTCTCTTGTAAACAGGAGCATTTACGACGGAGCGGAAACAGTGTTTCTTACCACAAGCTCGGAAAATATGTACCTCAGCTCCAGCGTTGCCAAGCAGGTCGCCTATTATGGCGGCGACATAAGCGGATTTATTCCCGGGTGCATTTTAGCGGATGTTCAGGCAAGAATGACAAAACAGGATGATGTGTAGTTTAACGAAATTATACGCAGCATTAATATTCGGAATAAGTTTAAATATCCAATAAAATTTAAGAGGAATTTAAAAATAGGAGGACAGCTTAAAATGGATGAAACAAATAAGGGCGTCACCATAGATGCCTGTCTTGATATTATGGACGAAATGCTGGACAAAGCGGGGGGATTTTTCGGCACCAAAAAGGGCATGGTTGATCTGGAGCAGTTCAAGGACTGCATTGACAAGATCCGCCTTAATATGCCCGATGAAATAAAGAACGCAAAAAAGGTCGTCAACGACAGGAAATCCATAATTGACGAGGCAAACCGCAAGGCGGAAAAGATCATTATCAGTGCGGAAAACAGAGCAAAGGAGCTTACATCCAACCACGAGATCGCCCGTCTGGCGGAAATGAGAGCAGCGGAGATCGAAAAGCAGGCGCAAGCCCAGGCAAAGGCTGTAAAATCGGCTGCGGACGCATATATTACCGATATGCTGACCAAAACCGAGGAAACTCTATCCGCCAGTCTTACCGCTGTGCGCCGCACCAAGAGCACGATCAAACCTCCCGCAAAGCCATTGCAGTAAATTTTTCACAAAACACCGAATACTGCAATATAAATTATAAAGCCGAGTTTACAGACAGTGTATGTTATAATTTAAAGCATATTGCAAGCTGACGGCTTTTACAAAGATTATTATTAAACATTTTGCAAATTTATAAAAAACAAGTGACTAAAAAACTAAGGAGGAATTTTCTCAATGAATGAAAACCTTTACAAAGTACATATGGGCGGCGCAAAATGCTCTGTAGACCTGGGCGATGGGTCGGAGAGGGGAGAATATGTGAATCAGGACTACATTCTGCACAAGCTGGGCAGACCCCACCGCAGCATCAGCCTGATGTATTGCTACTATCCCAACGACCCCCAGTGGCCGGGGCGTATCTCGGAGGTCATGAAAGACGCCAATGTGTCTTTCCAGTGGGACTATCCTTATGACGATTACTTCACCTACAAGGGCGGCATAGGCGGCAGCCTTGATGACGAACCTTTTACCTGTATGCGGGATGTGCGCCGCCACGGACAGGATGTTACCCTGACCCTGACGATCGACCCCAAGTGTACCGATGAGCAGCTTATAGCCATTGCAAAAGACCTGCGCACCTTCGGACGGCTTATGCTGAGGATAAACCACGAGGCAACAGGCGATTGGTTCAGCTTCACAAAAAGAGCAAGCTATAAAGAGATCGGCGACTTTTTTGTGCATTTTACCGAAATAATCCACGAATATGCCCCCAATGTTAAAACCATTATCTGCATAGGAGGCATTGAGGATCTTACAAAGACGGAAATGGAGAAAGAGGAGGAGTTCAAGGCTACGATCCCCGCAGCAGACATCTGGTCGGTTGACAAATACATGGCGCTGCATTGGGGCTGGCCCTTTGATGTGGCGCTCAGAGGCGGAAATTCCCACTCAAGAAGCAAGGTCCGGGAGGTCTATGACAAGACCAAAGCAAGCTATGAGAGGTACAAATTCCTGAACGGCGGCGTGGGCAAGCCCATGGTAATGAGCGAGTTTAACGCTGACGGAGACGTTACGGGCGCATATGACCAGGCTGCCATGGTAAAGGAATTCTGCGATATTATGGATAGGGACAATGCCGATGAATGGTTCAGCGGATTTACCTTTTACCAGTTCAGGGACAGGGGACGTCTGGGGCTGGAGATAGAGGATCCCAACAACCCGGACGTGGGCATTGAGCAGCCTGTGCTTAAAACCTACAAGGAAATAATTCATTCCGAGCGCTTCCTGCCGAAAATGACCGAAAGCCCTATGGATACAGACAGCGGGATAAAGCTGCGCTGGGGCGGTGCTGAGGATGCGGACGGTGTGGCTATGAAGCTGCATTTTGAGAAAAACCCCCACTTCTGCGAGGTCACTTTCGAGGACGAGGGCAATTATATGATGGAGATAAACGGCAAGTGGTTCTACAAATCTCCCAAGGCAAAGACGATCGATCTGATGAGCGCATTTTACGATAAGCCTTTGGAGGGCGAGTGCGATATGACATTGAAAATCTTCGCCCCTCCCGCAAGCGGCGAAAACGATCCCTCTCAAGGGGCAGACTGGGCGACGAATTATTATTATACTATGGCAAAGCTGCCGAGTGTGCGGTTGGAATTTGAGCCTGTGGAAAAATAAAATCAATAAAGACACAAGGACACGATGAGAGCTTTACTCTCACCGTGTCTGTTTTTTAATCTTTTCTTTGAAATCCGTTGTATAGCAGCATAGCAGCAAAAAATCACCCGGCTTTATGTAAAGCCGGGTGAAAATTTTACTTACTCATTAACTCAAAGCCTTGATTTACTTAAGAACAATGAGGTAAGGACCGCCTGCGGTCACAGTAAATGTTGTGCTGCCGTCAGACTGAACCTTTGCCTTGCTAACACCCTTAAGGGAGTTAGCGTCGGGATCGTAGCGGTATACAACTGCTGTGCAGCCCGATCTGCTGGAGTTGAACTTAACGGTAACATTAGCCTTGGAGCCGAAATCGTCAAAGTTGGAGGAAACGCCGATCTGTGCCTTTCCTACAGCGTCCTTGGAGGCTTTTTTAACCAGGCTGTCGGGAATGTACTTGATGTTATACTCGGTATAAATCACCATATCCTTGGGAGTGGTAATATTCTTGCCGTTTACGGTCCACTTAACGCCGTTATCAAGAACAAATGTAACGCTTACATTTTTGCCGTCAATAGCCTCAAGAACGTCCTTGCTTACCTCGTAAGAGCCATTCATATTTACTTTAATGGTGCTGCCGCTGGCTGCCGCCTTGGCATACTTAACAATGGTATCCCACCCTGCTCTGTTCTTCTTGCCGTAAATATAAGGCTCGCCGTCTTCAGCCTCTCTGTTGGAGGATGAGGATGTATTGTTCTTATTATTCAGCTGATTTCTGAAAGTGAAGTAAGGATCGCTGAAAACATAGCCATATCCGTAAGGATAGGTATAATTGTAATTGTAACCGTAATCATAGCCATAGCCGTAATTTAAGCCGTAGTAGCCGTAGGGAACATAGGTTATATCTACGCCAAGGGCTGTACCGCCTGCATTCTGAGCTGCCTGAAGGCTGCCATAATATGTGCCGTTATAGTAGTAATAATAAGTAGTATCACCGGCAGAACCGTAGGGGGTGTAGAAAATATCCACGCCCAAGGCAGTGCCGCCTGCCTTTATGGCATCCTCAAGAGTACCATAGTAAACGCCGTTGTAACGGTATCTGTAAATAGAACCTGGAGCATAGTTGTAGTTGGAATCATACGTTGTGCTGTGCTGGGTAACCTTGCTGCTGTCATAATTAGAAGCCGCAAGAGCAGCGCTGTAGGTGCTGTATCTGAGACCTGTTACCGAGCTTACATAATAGGTATAACCATAATAAGGGTTACTGTAATAGGGCATTTCCTTTACATAGGAAGCAATGCCGTAGGAGTGGCTCAAAGCTTCGGTATATGTAGGATAATAGGACTTTGTGACCTCGCTGTACCACCATGTGGATGTGGAGGTTGTGGGAAGCGAATTGCTGTATGTGCCTCTGTAAGCAATATGAGCATCTGAAACTCCTGCAGCAAGTGCTTCAGACTCACTGGTATAATATGTATTTTTTGTCGATGAATACCACACAGCGCTTGTTTTAGGAACACTGTTTGCGGGTACTGACACATACTTCGAGCCGTCAACGCTTCCTATTGCACCCCATGCATCATCAAGGGTGCTGTAATATACACCATTGTAGTAATAATACCAACCGCTGACATCATCGGCAGAAGCGTAAATTGCCATACCTTGAGCTGCCAAGGCTGCTGCACAGGCGATCGCAGCGATTTTTCTTCTTATTTTCATTTTTAAAATCTCCTTTTCATGGTTTATTTATTTGGATGAAATTGTATTAAAGCAATAATACAACAGCAGTATGCTTTTACCATCCTTTTTAGCTGCTGAAAATATTATAACATACTTTTTTCAATTTTGCAATAGTATTTGCTACAAAAGTTATTACAATTTGGTTACAATATAGTGTAAAATCACCGAAATTGCATTTTTTTGTAACCGAATATAGAGAACACAGCAAAAAGGGAAATTTTTTTCATTGTCCGGTCAGGCGGTCATGTTTTGTCAGTTTCTTCTTTGGACTGCTTACAGTCAATAAAACGCCATCCTTTACTATCATAATCATATAAGACTCCCTCCCTGCCCTGCTCCCTTTCAAGCTCAATAATTTTTCCTATAGTATAGTGCTCAACCAATTTCCGAAAGATCTCAGCTGAAAGAACTATGTCGCCCGAAGCGATCAGATAATTATTTATCTCTTCCTTAAGACACTCGGGAACAGCGACACGAACGCAGGCTTCCCGCTGGGACTTACCGGGTTCAGTTATTTTCATAGGGATATCAACAGAGGTAAGGCTTTCGATTCCCACTATCTTGGTATAAACATCATAACCCATATAATAGTCGTTGTGATCGAATTCATACCCCTGCGCCTCTACAAGCTCCTCAGAGAAAAAGACTGATAAGCTTTTGATGTACGCCCTCCATTTGCCGTCCCCCATATAATTAATTTTTTTGATATCACCGATCTCATCGTACGCCATATATGCCGACATAAACCGTATTTTTACATCATTATAGGGCTCTTCATAATAACGCATATGTACATCCGTTCCTTTCCTGATTTTACTAAAATAAAAAGGTCAGCCAAACGGCGACCCTATAAGAATATTTTCATCGGACAGTAAGCCTCTCTACAAAACCGCAAACAGCATTAAACAAAAATAAATCCCGCCTTGCCGCCATGTGGCGAATAAAACCCGCACGCAGCAGGTGGGTGACAGCCCCTCGGTTTCACGCTCCCTGCGTCCGTAGCTCCGCACATCTAATGCGGCGGGAGGTCTGCAATCCGTCGAGGGAGACTGAATCCCTAATAAAAAGTGTTGGATTATAAAACCACACTTTATCGGTCAAGGCAGAATATATCTTGTTTACATTAGTATATCACAGCGGGGGCAAAAAATCAATGTGCCTTTTTCGGTAAATTTAACGGCATAATTTGGTAATTTTGCATAAAAGCCCTTACTCGTCGTCGTAGATATCCGAAAGTCTGTCCATAAAAATTTTGCCGATACGCTCATACTCATCGTCATCGTCAATGGTAGCCAGGGTCTCCTCGCCGTTTTCGTCCTCCTCGCTGCGAAGAACCACCAGCTCGGTGTCTGCCTCTGCCATCTCCTCGGGATTGTCATAATAGGGAACCAGTGCATAATAAAGCTCGTCACCCTCTTCATAAGTGTCCATAAGCTCAAAGACCTGTTCCTCCCCGTCCTCGTCGACCAGGGTATAAAGGTCAAAACCTTCAAATTCAGCCAATGTTGTTTACCTCCTTATTGATTGTCGTAAAACACAAAAATACATTCGCTGTAAATACCTGAAGCGCAGACGCTGAGTCCTGCCGGGCAATTCCGCTGCCTGTCAATTCATTGACCGTCAAAGAAATTGACCGTCAATAAAATTGACAATATTTACAGCCCTAACATTTTAATTTTACACTATTTTTACGGAAATGTCAATGTGTATTTTTCATAAAAATTTTGCACAAAAAATATGCACTATTTTTCCCAAAAAACTATTGACATTTACCAAATGATGTGATATCATATAATCAAGGAAAAGGAAACAACCCGAAAAAGGGAACGGGCAATTCGGAGGCGAAGGCTTCCAATGCCGAATAAGAAGTTCCGAGCAAAGGGGTTTCCGATAAATCCTAAAACAGCGGAGTAACAATAAGCTTAAGTTGCAATCCGCAATAAGTTTGGAAAGGAAGGCGAGTCCCATGGCGATAGCAGATAGCAGTTCACAGCAGTTTTTCGGGATATCCCGCAGCGGCTCGCATATATCAAAGCTTTCGGAAAAGCGTTGAATCGGAGTTTAAAGGAAACATAATGTTAATTTATTAACATATTGTCACTCTGGGTACTTGAAATTACAAACGCTTTCATTTCCGGGCGAATATAAAGCTGATAATGAGCCGCACGTCAAAACAAATTGATGGGCGGAATTTTTATACGCACAGCGGTGTATTGAAAAGGTCGATACAAGCGGGACATCCCACAAATCTTAACTAAAGAGGGTTGTGCCAATGCAGTAAATAAATTTGCATATAAGGCAGATTTCCGACCGGATAGACGGTCGTAATATAGATAAGCTAACGCAAAGGAGTGAGTCCAAAGGTTCATTCAGTATAGCTTCCGAGTAAAGCTTATTTAAGAAGGGATCTGATTACTATGATTACAAGAGGTTTTTACGACAGGAATATTTGAGCACCCGGCCGCCTTGGCAATGCAGAAATGCAAGCGGCAATAGTGAACGTGAACTATTAAGTTCAACAATAGGTTCACGGTTTGATTCTAATGAAACGAGGAACGGTCCGATGGCATAGTTAAATATATGCAGGCTTCTTTGCAATATAAACACTAAATAAAAATTGGGAGTTGTTTCCGATGGCATAGATAAATGCGATCGTTCAAGCGATCTTATATCGCAAATAAAATAAACGGAGGTTACGGCTTTCGGCTTCTTTAATAAAATCAGAGCAATGATACTGTAAGGGAGTGAGTCCAAAAGGACATTCAGTTTAGTTCTGCACAGTCTGCGGACGATTTTCCGCAAGCAGCAAGTTTACCCCGAAAGGATCTGATACTATGATTACAAGAGGTTTTTACGACAGGAATATTTGAGCACTGTGCCGCCTTTGTAATGCAGAAATGCTTGCGGCAGGATGTTTAAATCCTAACGAAATGAGGAAAGGTCCAATGGCAAGTTAAATTTTTATCCGATCGAATTTAAATGTTAGGAGTTGTTCCCCATGGCTTGATCAAATGATCGAATTGATCACGATATCGGATTTTAAAGAAAGGAATTTAGACCAATGGCTTAGGTTAACAATTTAACTTTGGTATCTGATACCGCTTCAAGCGTCAAGTTTCCGAAATAATAATATGGAGGATAATGCTTTCACATAATTAAGATCAAATTAAAATTTCACGAATTGGAGTTGTTTCCAATGGCGATAAAAGGTTAGTCTTTCATCATAAAAACACTTGGCCGCCCGCAGTTTCTGCGGGCGGTTTTTCCTACGCCTGCGGCGGAGAGAAAAATTTTGATCAGCATTTTCCTAATACAGCTGCACGCCGCATTGCCCAAAACATCAAGACAAAATCCCCCGAATGTGGTATACTGTAATTACAGTAACGTTATTGTGGTGATAATATGAATAAATTTACAATTTTGTCCCGGGCTCTTGATTTCATTGAGGAAAATCTCACAGGCGAAATCACTCCCGAAATGTGCGCCGAGAAATGCTGCTATTCCCTTTCAAATCTCCAGAAAATGTTTCGCTGCGCCTTTCATATAGGCATTGCGGACTACATTTCCCGCCGCAGGCTCACTATGGCTGCAAGGGAGCTTCTTGAAACAAACAGCACCGTTCTCGAGATTGCGCTGAAATACGGCTACAATTCCCACGAGGTATTCACCCGTGCATTTGTGCGGCTGTGGGGAGTAACGCCCAAGAAATTCCGAAAAAGCAGCGGATTTTACGAGATCTACCCCAAGCTGGCGGAGTTCAGGACAATGACCGACGAAAGGGGAAATATTATGAGTTTATGGAGAAGATTTGATGTTTCGCACCTGTACGATTTTATCTGCGAACGCAGAGGCAAATACGCCATTTGCTTTGACATGGTAGGCTTGCTGTATATCAACGATACCTACGGCAGAGCGGCAGGAGATATTGCCATTGCCGAGGGACTGCGGCGCATGGACAGCGCCGCCAAGGAGGGTATGCTGCCAATACGCATAGGCGGTGATGAATTTGTGCTGATAACTGATCTGTCCGACAGGGAGGCGGCGCAAAAGCTTATGGAAAAGATTCTCAGTGAAAACGGAAAAATGTGCATTTCGGGAAATGCCGAATTTCCCGTATCCATGCGTGCGGATATCGAAGTGATACCCGACAAGGGAACTATCCGCTACAATGAGCTTTTTGAAAAGCTATACATTTCCTGCTATAAAGCAGAGCATAAAGATCAACAATAAACCTTAAAATGTCCGAACAATAAAAAGAAGCTGTTTGCAGCACACACTGCAAACAGCTTTCATATTATCAGTGGCTTGAATTCAAATGACTGCCCTTGTTAACGTCCATAGCCGTAGCGCCGAAGTAGTTGACAACCTTCTTCCCCTTGGCGGAAGCTGTCAGTTCATCGTAAATTTCCCGCCGTCTGCCCTCCAGGTGAGCCATAGCCCTCTGTTCTGTCGCCATGGCAGTCTCAGTCACGTCTTTAAGCTCCCTTATCCTTTCCGAAAGCTCCAGCATAGACCCTGTAAGCCCGGAGATCTCCTCAAAGGAAAGCAGCCGCTTTATCTCATTCCTGCGGTCAATGGACTGCTGATTTATCAGGCTGCGCATATCCGCCGATATGCCGTCCACTGCCGTAACGATCTCCTGCCTGCGCTCGATCAGTTCCTCCACGCCGTCAATGTCCTCATAAATTATGCGTGAGGTAATATCGTTAAAGTGCCTCATCTGCTCGATCTTTCTGTCCACAAGCTCCAAAATTCTCGGGTCCATATTATCACCCTTTCCTAAATTTTCCGGAATATAATGTTCCGAAAAAACGTAAGTCTTTTGTCACCTTTATTAGCTGCACATTCACTTGGCGGCTAAATTCATTTTGCCATCTTTCCCGCTTCCTCAAAAGCGTCCCTTATCTGCTGGACCATAGGGAGAATTTCCTTGATAAGTTCGGCATTTTTTTTCATATTTGCCTCTAAGATCTTCTCGCGGAAATACTGATAAAGGGTCGCCAGATTATCGGAAATTTCGTACTTTACTTTCAGATGAGCGTCCAGCGCGTCCACTATCTCCCCCGCCCTTGTGAGGGAATTATGCGCCTTTGGGATGTCCTTTTCGTCAATAAAGATAATTGCCTTATTAAGCTCCAGTATCATCTTGTCATACAGGGCAATGAGCAGCTGCGCAGGTGTCATAGTCGTTACCGACTGCTGCATATATTTCTGGTATGGATTCATTTAACCTGTGACCCGCTTTCTATTAACAGGGCGAAGCGCACGGCACCATGCTACCGCGCCGCCGCTCCGCCTTTTTCACATAACCTGAATAACTTGTTTTATCCCTTAGCTCTCCGAACCGCTGTTCATGCCGTAGAGAGTGGAGTTGAACAGAGAGGAGGACTGGTTGCTCATATTCATCATGTATGTTTCAAGCTGCGAATACTGCTTCCACAGTCTCTCATACTGGGTCTCGTACCTTTCCTTGAGCCTGTCGATAACCTTCTGCATAGCCTCGATCTGAGAGTAGATCATATTCTTCTTCTCCGACCTTGTGCCTACAACGCCCGCCATGGAGGTAAGCAGACCCTTAGCATTTCCTCTGCTGTCGGTCTTGGTATCAATAGCCGCATTAACAGCATTGTTGAGCTTTGCAGCCAAGCCGTTTTCGGGATCGGTGAAGAATGCAGCCAACTCGTCGCCGTATCTCTCAATAGCAGCGTCAAGAGTAGCCTCGCCGCCGTCCATAAATCTCAGCTTGCCGTACTCTTCGATTTTATTGGAGGTGTCAATGCCCAAAGCCTGTATCGTAAAGCCGCCCACATTGCCGTTGATAGCGCTGCGGAGCTTGTTGAATACCTTGGTAAGAGTGGTATCGTGGTAAAGCAGACCTGTCTTTGCCTTTTCTTCCCACTTCTCGATCTCCTTATCGGACATTTCCTCTTTCTGATCATCGGTAAGAGGATCGTAATAATCGTTGCCGTCCTTGGGACGTGCGGTGCTTATCTGAGCGTAAATGTCGTCCAGCAGCTTGTTGTAGCCCTCCATGAAGTTTGTAATAACTTCCTTGATCTTGCTGTTGTCCTTTGCAACATTTACTTTGATCTCCTCAGCCTTGCCCGCCGCAATGTCGCTCTCGTCGAACTCTTCCACATCGTCAATGCCGAAGGTAGTGCCGTCAATGGAGAACACATTGGAGGAGCTCTCCAGTGTAACGCCGTTTACGGTTATCATACCGTTCTCGCCGCTCTTTATCATGCTGCCCGTAATATCGCTGCCAACCAGCTTTACAGCGCCGAAAGCCTTGTCAAGGTCAACAATAGCATTAATGTCTATATCGTTGCCCTCGCTGTCAACGTCGCTGCGCATAAGCACGTTTTTGCCTGTAACAGTAAGTCTGCCTGTTTCCTCGTCATAAGCAAATATCGCATTGCCGTCCTTGTCGCGGGCGTCGATCATATCCTGAATGGTGACCTCGCCGTTCTCGCCTGTGCCCTTAACGTCGACTATCTCATCAGTGCCTTCCTTAACAAAAGCCAGGCTGCCGCTTGCAACAACGTGAGAAGTGGGGAAAGGATCAATTGTAAAGTTGGAAGCCTTGCCGTTGTAGGTAGGACCGTCATACTCACGCCCGGATTCATCGGCAATAAGATTAACATTTCCCTTTCCCTCAATAGTAGTCATATCCCCCCTGGGGTCAAAAGTAATTGTTGCAATGCCGGTGTTATTAACACTTACACTGAATTGACCTTTCGCACTGCTGCCGAAAGCTGCCGTGTAAGCCTCATTAAGAGCCGCCGCATAATCGCCTGAGGAATAATCCTTGTACTTTCTGTCGTAGCCCAAAGATTTCAGGTAATCATCAGCTTTGGTGTAGCCCTCTATTTCAGCCCCGTCAGCATCTATCAGCTTGCCACCCTCCACGGTAAACATGGTCGTGCCGTCCGCATTGGCAAAGGTAGTGTAGCCTGTATCCTCATTGATATATTTAAATACCTTTTTGCCCCACTGAGTAGCATCATCGCTGTAATTAAAATATACAGCCGCATTGTCATAGGTCTTGTCGCTGCCGTCTTTGCCCTTATAGGTGAACGCACTGTACTCCTGGTGCTGCCCAAGCCCTGTAACTCCCAGTTTTGTGCCGTTTATGATAATATCATCAGCGGAACCAAAGCCGGTAGAGTCGGCAAAAAACGTGAACTTTGCGCTGCTGTCCAGCTCCTTTGCGGCAAACTCCGCATATGTAGGCGCACTGCCCAAAGCCTTGCCGTCAATATTGAACAAAGCATTCAGCAGGTTGCCGCTCTTCTGCTCAAGCTCCAGTGTAGAGCCTGCGCCTGTAGTGGTGGACTCGAGAGTAAAGGACTGAGTAAGTCCGCTGAAGGTCATCTTTACCCCTGCGTCGGACTTGTTTATCTCGCTCATCATATCAGCGATCTTTGTATCCTTGTCAAAGGAAAAGTCAACACCGTTGATAGAGAATTCGAACTTGCTGCCGTTGAGCCTGTTTGTAAAGTCAACGCTGCCCAAAGTAGCCTGAGAGGAAATAGTGTTGGAAGCGTCATTTTTAAGACCTACAGCGTCATGGTAGCCCACAGTGAATATGTGAGATACCTTATCCCCCGCCATATTGTCGAGGGTCAGCTGCCACATGCCACTGTCGCCGTATTTGAACTGAGTTGCATGACCTGCGTCGTCCTTTTTGAGAATGCCCTCAAAGCTCTGATTCAGAGCGTCAAGGAAATTCTGCGCCGAAGTTTCAGCGTCTTCTACCTTGTTAAATTTAACATTCTTGGTAACGCCGTCAAGAGTTACCTTAACAGTCTGCTCACCGGTTATTGAGGGATTGGAAAAGTCGAGCTGAACTCCTCTTGAAGCAATGTTCTCTCCGCCCAGCTTCGCAGCCGTAGCCTTTTTGAGAGCCGTAATTGTGTAGTCCCCGGGAGTAGCCGAAGAGCTTGCGGAAACATTCAGCCTGTCGTTGGAGGAAGTAGCCTTGTTGGACTTCATTACCGCATTTGCACGGATAGAATCCTTAGAAGTAATGTCCAGATACTTGCTCTGGAAGTCCTGGATCTTGGTAATAATATCCCTGTAGGCCTCCTGCTTCCACTGAAGCGTCTGAAGCTTCTGCTTGCGGGAGTTAATGGCATTGGTGGTGTTGGCGGTAGCCGCTTTTATAAGGGACTCGGTGTCAAGACCCGAAATAAGACCCGCCATTCTTGCTGTTTCTTTTACGGTTGACATAATGCACTCATCCTTTCGTTATTAATGCCGGTGCAATTACATTGCTGCAAAATCATTGCACTGTCGGCACTTTTATTTAATTCCATTGAGCTTGTTTGGCGTGGGTTTGTCGGTAAGGAAGCTGTTCATAAAGTCAATGGAGACCTTGTTCACAGCCGCCTGCACGTTGAATTTACCCGATTCGTAAATTTCCGAACGGATAATTTTAACGTCCCGGGGAGCGTCAATTCCAAGCTTTACCTTGTCCTTGCCCGCCTCCACCACCGTTACGGTAATGCCCTCGCCTATATGAAATCCCTCTCCGCTTTTGCGGGTAATAATCAGCATGACTATTCACCCTCCTTAGCGAAAACGGGGAATTTTATGGGGTAATTCTCCGCTGCAATGACCTGACCGCCCAAACGGTTTGCGGTATTGATTATCACAGGGCTTTTCATGTTCACCGTCGAATCCATGTTGTTCTCGGGGATAACAGCGATCACATAAAACGCAGCGTCCTTGTGATCGGTAATTTCCAGAAAGGAAATATCCTCATCGGGAACAGTCACCCGATAATCGGGGCAGAATTCAAAGGGACTGAACATGATAAAGCAAAGGGACGGATTTTCGGTACTTTGCAGCCACACGGGGGACTTGCCCTCCCCCAAAGGTGTCAGCAGTATAAACCTTTTTTCCTCCTCAAAGGCGAAAAGCCCCTGGGGGAATGTGATGATCTCCTTTTCCGAGATCTCTATCTCATCAAAATCTCTGGTTTTCACCGTGATTTTTTCGGCCGCGCTGTTATCGCCAACAATGTTATCGCAGCCGTTTGCCGCTTCAGCCATACCGATCTACCTCATTCCTTTTTACCTTTTAAGCAGGTCATCCTTCTTCATACCCGGGCGCAGCGCTCCTGGGGAAATAAATAGGCTCGCCCACATATTCTATCTCCACTCTCGGCAGCTGGTTCACGATAAACTCAATATTCCCGGGAACGAATTCCATTTTCGGGCGCATATTTGTATCCCAGTCCATGCTGAGAGGATCTGCCTTATAATTAATGCTCAGAGTGTTGCCCGTCCAGCTTATGTCCGGGGATTCCTTGGGCAGAAACTCCATAATGGTCTCCATAGTCCTGGAAACCTTCTGTGCCGCAATATCGGGAGGCGTCGTCTCCCCTCTTGCCAGAGCGTCTCCCTCGTTTACTATGGTGGCTATGGCCTGATACGCTACGGATATCCCTTTCTGCGCCTCATCTCTTGCAAATGTGTCGATGTTCTTGTGCCCGTAGCCAAGGCTCTCCCTCGGCGCTGTGTTGTCGATCTGCACCTTGATAGGCTCTGCCTGTATCTGCATAAGCCCCGGATCCCTGTGGATCTTTACAGCGGGAGCGCTGCTGTCCTGCCGCA
Organism: uncultured Ruminococcus sp.; assembly: GCA_947174365.1. Classification (GTDB taxonomy): domain Bacteria; phylum Bacillota; class Clostridia; order Oscillospirales; family Ruminococcaceae; genus Huintestinicola. The sequence goes on from CAMWIR010000011.1 coordinate 28,343, forward strand.
GCTCCGCTCTGGTAACATTTACTTCAATGTCAATCGGCACTCTCGTTATCTGCAATAATTGACTCATTGACGTACACCCCTTCCGGAAGTATTAATCTACACAACCCGCAGCCTGCATAAACCATGCTAAGCCTGTAAGGTTTATATATCCGAAGTTCTTGTAAGCCTTTTGACTTACAAGAACATCATTATTATATTTTAAATAAAATCGAACAAGCTCTTGGGAAGAATATTTGCACCCATGGACAGCGCCGCATTGTAGGCAGCGTCAATGGTTTTCCAGTTGGTGATCTCTTCCTCCAGATCGCAGCCCTCCAGCTCATTCTGCTTTTCAAGCAGGCTCAGACGGTAAACCTCGTTCTTATCCGTGTAATAATCCATATCATTCTGCTTGATGCCAAGGTCGGTTATCTTCTGAAGAACCTTTGTATTTGCAGCCTCCAGCTTGTCGATGTACCTGTTTACTGAAGCCCTGTCCCCCGCACGCATTGCCTCCGCACAGTCGTAGATCAGCTGCATAAGATTATAGCTGTCGCCGTCATTATCTGTTCCCCAGCCGGTGATCTCAGCTCCGTTAAGGCAAACGTTAAGGGAGGTGGAATCAAGCTTGGAATAATTTATGCCAAGACCTATATCCACATAAATTGGCTTAGCCCCGGGGAATGCGTTCACATCTGCCAAAGCGTCCATGCCGATCTCCGTGTTAATGGTCTTGCTGCCCTCTACATTGCCGCTCCTGTCGTAGTAAACGATAGTGCCGCCGTTTACGGCTTTAAGGAGATCGTCGCCCTTCAGATCAACGGGAATATCATTGTAGCATACAACTCTGTCCAGAACAGCCCCGCTGCGGTCAAACTCGCCGTTCACCTTAAAGTCAAAGGACATTGACGGTCCGCCGTACTTTTCCATGTAATTGCCCTTTACCGTATAAGCGTTCCCCTCATAGAAAGCAGGATCGTCGATCTTAACGCCGCTTCTGGTGATTATAGCTGAACCGTCGTCGCTTATCTTGGAATCCTCACCCATGTTAATGGTGTAATCGCCTGTCTGAACATACTGCTTTGTACCCTCATCATATTCATATGTTATGGAAACAGTTTCATCAAAAGGCAAATCCTCATTGCCCTTTTCATTGTAAAGCTTAAAGGTAACGCTCACCGTGCCGTCGGCATTGACCATTGCCCCCTCGGGAAGCTTTCCGTAGCTTTCATCGCCCAAGGAAAGAACACTTGCGTCATCATTAAGATTTATCGCCCTGCCCCACTCATCATGAGCCGCATTGACCTCAAGCTCGGTCATAAGAGCGTCTTTGGGGATAGCGTAAACTTCATTATCCAGAGCGTCCTTTACAGTAACGCCGCCGCTCAGAGTAAATGTGTCTCCCGCAGCAGTGCAGTCCATCTCAAAAGTCGCAGGATAAGGCACGCCGTCAGCGTCGTAAAGGCTTATCTTGATCTTGTCGCCGTCCAGCACGCCCTCGTAGCTGTTGCCTTTCACATCATTTATGATAACCTTGCCCGTCATGCCGCCGTCAGCCTTGTAGGAGGCTTTCTGCAAGTCCTTCCTCTCAAACGTAAGACCGTTCAGCACATCGGGAGTAATAACGCAGCCTCTCTCCTTGCCTCCGTTGTTGTAAAACTCCACCTGCTTCATAAACATAACGTTTGCAGGGGTAGCCGCATCGCTGGCAGGATTGTTGTCCGAGGTAACAGCCGCCGTGTCGATCTCATTGCCGAAAGGTCTTGTGCCGTTCAGCATTATCTCATTGCCGTCCTTGTCAAAGACTCTTACGGAGGAATGCACCGTGAAAGGCGTTGTGTCGTTGCTGCACGAGCCGAACATCTGCCTCTCCGCAAAGTCCGAATTCATATCCGTGATAATGTGGTCTGCAAGCTCGGATATTTCCTGAGCCACAATGTTCAGCTGGGTCTGATCCATAGTGTCCTGCACCGAGCAGACCTTCTGCTTTACATTCATATAGGTATTGTCCGCAACATCGTACAAAACCTTCTCAGCCGCATAGAAGAAATCCTTGGAGGTCTTGCAGTTCTCATCGTAAATTTCGAGATTTGCAAGGGATTTTCTTACATGAGCCGCCTTAGCCGCCGAAGCTGAATCCTCCGAAGCTCTGTTGTATTTTCTCTGGCTCAGTATCTTCTGCTCGCTTTTCAAGAGCTTTCCAAGCAGTGTGTTGCTGCTTTTGAGAAAGTTCTGGGTATATGCCTTAGTCGTAACTCTCAAAATAATTCACTCCTTATTTATTTCAAAACGCCGTTCGGAACTGTTTTATAAAAGCCCTGCTTTAAGATCACAGTCCCACTCTGCCCGTGCCGTTTATCAGCTTGTCAAGCATTTCATCAAGAGCGGTCATCATTCTGGAAATAGCGTTGTACCACTTCTGATAAGTCATCATGTTAGCGCCCTCTTCGTCCATATTAACGCCCATGACTTCCTCACGCAGATCGTCAATGCTGTCATACATCTGGCTGGCGTTTTCAAAATCGCCCAGCTCATGCTCCAATTTCGTGCCTATGGTCTGTCCGTAATTTGCCACAAATTCCTCCAGCGAGTATTTGTCCTTTTCGGCACCGAAATCTATCTTCCTGGTGAATACCTCCAAAATATCGTTAAGCTTTGAGCCGTCCAGCTGATCGTAATTGTAGTCCTCAGCATTGGTGCCCTCGGGGTGAACGCATCGCAGAGCGTTTGCCACCCAGCTTTCGGCTACCTTAAGGTTGGCGGTGGTCAAAGCCCCGTCAAATTCAAACATCTCAAAGCCGTATTTGTCTATGAGATCCTCTTTCTGATTTTCATAGTCCTTCTGCTGTGCGGCGTCAAGCTTTGCGTCTGCGGGAATGCCGTTTTCCAGCTTGTATTTTTCAAGAGTTATCTGGTTGTTGTAATCCTCGTAAATGCTGTTGAACTGGCTTACTATCGCCTTGGACAGCGCCCTTATCGTTTCCTTGAAATATTTAACGCCGGGGTAATCATTCCCCTCGGGAGTGGTGTAGCACCCCTCGCCGTTGTACATATCAAACAAGCCCTTTATTGAACCGGAGGTTATCGTCCCTGTCTCCTCGGAAATGGTAATTGCATATGCGGGCATTTTTAAAGTTGCAAGATCCTTGCCCATAGCCATTGCCTGCGCACGGATATTTTCCTTGAAAATTGGATCGTAATAAGCCTTATCGTCCTCAGTCCAGTCAAGGTTCGCTTTGCCCAGATCAACCAGCTCCAAAATGTCCTTTTCCATATTGTAGGCCTCTTCGACCTCGCAGTCTCTTATAAGCTGATTGAAATCCCGGATAGTATCCTCCGCCATTTTCATAGCGGTCTTGTCGTCTATCTGCTTGCCCTGATCCTCGTCCGCCTTTACCTGAATACCCTTTGCAATAACGCTCAGAAGCTGGGGATAAGCCTCTCTCTCGGTCTTTCTCCACTGAGAAGCAGTGTTGAGGGAGCTTACGTATACCTCAGCGTAATCCTCTTCAATGCATCTTCCGTCCAGATGACCCTTTACATCTATCACATAAGGCTCGCCCTCGCCCTTTTCGGATCTTGCTACGACCTTCATGCCCTGATATGCATTGTCAAGATCGGTAATTTCCCAGTCGTTGCCGAACTGATCCTTTAAAATATTTCCGTCGTCATCCGCATAATAATATTTTGTATCATCCAGAGAAAAGATCTTGTCTACCCTGTCGCCCTTGCCGTCGTAGAAGCCGCCCTTGCCGTCGGAATACAGCCCCGTGAATGTGCCGTTGGCGAAATACAGCTCCGTGCCCTGGGGTATATCCGTGCTGCGCACATCGGTTATTATCTCGCCGTCATCATTAAGGAACTGCTTGCCGTTGCGGTCGTAAAGAGCCTCTTCTATGGGGAATTCCAGGAATTTCGCATTAAGCACATTCCCGTCCGCATCCTTTACCACATCCGTCTTGGGATTGAACTTCATATCCGTCTTGGCGTATTTGTCCCCCTGAACAAGCGTAACGTCACGGCAGCTGACAGTATAAGTACCGTCCTTCTGCTCTTCAACATAAACATTCATATACTGGCTCAGTTCATCAGCCAGCCGGTTAAAGGTGTCCTTAAGTTCCAGAGGGCCGTAGGTGACATCAGCCTTGTAACTGTCGTCGCCCGGCTCTACGATAATATCGTGCATATTAACGTAGCCGTCCTTGATCTGAGCATTAAGGTCGCCCATCTGCTTTAAAATGCTGTTCACCTTGTCATTGGTGCTCTCAAGATCGCGGGCAGTACCCGTCATGACCTCGTCGATCCTCATATCAAAATTCTGGAGAACATTCGCAACCGACTGCGCCTTCTTCTGAGCAATATTCGCCAGATCCTTCCTGTCCGCAGACTCTGCGGAAAAGCTCTGGAAAGCCGCCTTTAATTCGCCCAGCTTAGCCGCAAAGCCCGTTTCCTCGTTCTCCACATCATCAAGAACGTCCTCCAGCTCGCCCAGCACAGAGGTCCTTGCACCTATAGCGCACAGATCGCCGCTGTACCTTCTTATCTTGGTGTCCAGCAGCTTGTCGCGTATCTGAGTAACGCCGATACCCTCAGCGCCCATACCCGCCAGATTATCCGTGCTGTAGCCCTTGATATTTGTAGGCGTACCCACAGAGCATATATCCAGTCTCTGCCTCGAATAGCCGGGAGTGGAAATATTCGCTACATTGTTAAGCGTAAGATCAATAGATTTCTGAGCAAGTTGCAAGGCGTCCCTCGCAACGTGTATTCCAAAAAAGCTTGAAGCCATTTCAAATCGTTCCTTTCCGAATTTAAGCGTTGGTAGACATTGTGGAATTTATCGCATTTTCCTTTTTTACATCACCGTGACCGTTGTATGTGTCAAGTCCGCCGTTTCTGATGCGGATCTTCTTGAGCCGTTCTGCAACAATTGCGCTGGCGGTGTCGTTTATTTCCTTGATCTTCAGCACCATCTCCGACAGCGCCCTGTATCTTTCATCCAAAGCGGATCTGTACTCATCGGGTGCGCCCTCCACAATATCCGCAAAGGTAACGTTATCCCCGGTAAGCCCTATGCGGCGCTTTTCCAGCGAACCGCTTTTCATAATAAACGCCTGCTCCGCCGCTAAAGATTTCGAAAGCTTCTCTATCTCACCCTTATGCAGCATATCGAGCTTCCCGTATTCAAACTTCAAAAAATCACGGAAATGAGCGTTGTATTCATCAAAAAAAGCTATAAGCGCAGGATAATCCATAAGCCATTGCACCTTTCAGAGGTCAGATGTTATAAGCAGACCTTTGCCGCTCCGCCCCAACATCCCGTTTGATTTACCGAGCCGTACCCCCTGCCGACAGTCTCTCCGACTGCTTCAGGGCAGCTGTTTACAGCCCTAATATCGAATCTGCCACATCTTCCGCAGAAACATTGTAGCTGCCGTCCTTAACAGCAGTGTTAAGCGCCTTTATCCTTTCGGGAGAAGCGGCGCTGTCCGCAGCGGATCTTGCAGCCATGCGCAGAGTATCCGCAAAGCTTGCACGGGCATTGCCCGCACTTTCCGTACCCGAAAAGTCGAACTTGTCAACATTCCTGCCGGATGCAGATCTCCCCGCAGTGCGTCTTTTCCTTTCCGCAGGCTCTGTATTGTATCTGTAAGCATTTACCGCAGAGGATAGATTTTTAATGGTCATAAGTCATAGCTCCTTTCATTTTGAAATAATTCTGCTTTTAACTCTAATACATATATCGGCATACCCCGCCAAATCTTTAACCTCAATTTTAAATTTTTTGTTAAATTTTAATCAATTTTTTAATAACTTTATTATTGAACATTTACACAGGCTATAACAGGGCATTTTTCACCGCCCTGTTTTTTGAAATTACCCCAAATATTTTGAAGAAAAAGCTAAAGTCCGCCTGCACTGTCCGTTCAACCGCCTCCGAAAGCTGTCCATTTATGGATACACGCAAAAAACAGCGGCATTTTGATGCCGCTGTTCTTCACCGTATTATCCTGCAATATGCGCCGGTATGCGTCGTGTCGCTTCGCAAAGCCTTATAAAAATGTTTCTGCTGTCATATTTTCTCGACAGGTATCCAGATCTCGCAGTAGTCGTCCTTTCCAAAGTAAGCTTCTATATCATAATTACCCGACAGCCTATACTCCCTGCAATTGGGCAGCCATTCGTTCCATATCCTTGTATTTGTGCTTTGCAGGGTCTCGACCATAGGCCCTCTGCACGGAAAAACTGCCCATGTTCCGGCAGGCAGCGTATGAGTCACATACCCATTGGGAATATCCTTCTGCGGACGGTAATTATCCGCAATACAATACTCAAAATCCTTGTCGTTCGTATCAGCAGAAAGTCCGTACATACCCATGATATTTTCCGCTTCGGGACTTTTCATATGCTCCTGCCAGAACTTCGGAATTTCCTCATAACAATTTTCATGCAGAAAACGCCTTGACCTGCCGATTACCGTAAATGCGGCCTTTTCAACGATTTTGTACTCCATAACAGTACCACCCTCCAATGTTAGTTTGATCCTGAGCGGCGCAAATGATTTGAGATTCGTACCGCTTTCCTTTGCAGCAGAGGGAGAAACGCCATGAAATTTAGTAAAGGCACGGGTAAAGCTGTCATGGGATTCGTAGCCGTATTTCAAAGCAATATCAATCACTTTAGCGTCGGAACGGGACAATTCCTGTGCAGCAGCGCTGAGCCGTCGGCTGCGAATATACTCTCCTACCGTAAAACCGCAAAGAGCGCTGAATATCCTTTGAAAATGAAATGACGAAACATACGCCTTTGCAGCAATGTCGCCAATGTTCAGTTCCTCCGTAAGATTGTCCTCAATATACTGTACCGCATTCTGAATTCCCTCGGCTAAACCGTTCATGCTGCATCTCCTCTCTTTTGCTGTGATTTTAGTATATCATGATCGAATTACAGTTCGCTCGACTTTTTGTGCTTTGAGTTGCAAAATTTTCCGATACTCAGTGTATCTGCACCGAATTATTTTCATAATAATTACATTGTATCATAAATAATTCAGAAAAGTCAACTACAGGAATTTACATTATTTACAAAAAAATTCCCGGCTCCGATTGACTTTTTATAAAAAATGGTATATACTATAAATAATGAACAAATCATCCAAAAAACGGCAAAATGAATTTTGCCCGAAGAATGAAACAGGAAAGGAAGTTTTTTCATGAGCGAATGCAACGGAAGCTGTTCCTCCTGCGGCTCGGACTGCGCAGAGAGAAAAGCCCCCCAGTCCTTTATCGAAAAGCTGGGCGAGGGCAGCAGCGTTAAAAAGGTAATAGGCATAGTCAGCGGCAAGGGCGGCGTGGGAAAATCCCTTGTTACAGGGCTTTTGGCGGCGGAATTTGCCAAAAAGGGCAGCCGCACGGCAGTGCTTGACGCAGATATCACAGGCCCGTCGATCCCGAAAATTTTCGGCATAAACGAGCGCTGCATGGGTTCGGAAAAAGGACTGATACCTATTACAAGCCAAAAGGGCGTTAAAATAATGAGCATAAATCTGCTGCTGGAGAACCCCTCCGACCCCGTAATATGGCGTGGACCTGTCATTGCAGGAGTGGTAAAGCAGTTCTGGAACGAGGTCATCTGGGAGGACGTGGACTATATGTTCGTGGATATGCCTCCGGGAACAGGAGATGTTCCCCTTACGGTGTTCCAGTCGATACCGCTGGACGGCATTGTTATAGTTGCGTCACCGCAGGATCTGGTTTCCATGATAGTGGGGAAAGCCGCAGGAATGGCGAAAATGATGAACATTCCCATTCTGGGGATAGTGGAAAATATGAGCTATATCGAGTGCCCAGACTGCGGGAAGAAGATCTATATGTACGGCCAGAGTCACGTAAGTGAAACAGCGGAGCAGTATGGCCTCAGCGTGTTGGGCAGTCTGCCCGTAGACCCCGACATCGCCGCTAAATGCGACAGCGGCAAGGTGGAGGATATCGAGGATAAATGGCTGAGCGAGGCAATCAAAGCCATTGAGGCTGTGGAAGCAAAGCCAAAGGAGTAAGCGCATTATAATTGTAAAGCTTTGCCTGTACACTAATGCAAACAAGCGCACACACTCCACTCGGGTTCCAGGGGCGGAGCCTTTGGCGGGGTCCAGGGGCGGAGTCCCCTGGCG
>CAMWIR010000012.1 GCA_947174365.1 uncultured Ruminococcus sp.
TTTTCGTCGTAAGCGTAAGATGTGTATAATTTACAGCACCCTTGGCACTACATAGCGTTGCAAATGAAAGCATTTCAAGAGCACCCCCGATAATCCAAAATCCACCAACCAAGGAGCACAAACCATGCAAGAGCTTATACAAAAAATATCCTCCCTCGCCGAAAAATCCGCCTCATATCCCTTTATCGCCGCAATAGACGGCCGCTGCGGCGCAGGCAAAAGCACGCTGGCGGATATGCTGGAGCAGAAGGGCTGGACGGTGTTTCAAATGGACGACTTTTTCCTGCAAGCACATCAGCGTACCCCCGAAAGGCTGAACACCCCCGGCGGCAATGCGGACAGGGAGAGATTTGCCCGTGAGGTGCTTATCCCTCTCAGATTGGGAGAGGATGTCATTACCTACCGGCCGTTTAACTGCAAGACCATGTCCCTTTTGGATACGGTGACGGTAAAGAGGGGAAAATTCTGTGCGGTGGAAGGCTCTTATTGCTGTCACCCGGAACTGTGGGAGTATTACGATACCCATATCTTTCTTACCATTGACAGTGACGAGCAGATGAAACGGATAACTGCACGGTGCGGCAGTGGACGGGCGGAGGCATTCAAAAACCGCTGGATTCCTCTGGAGGAAAAGTATTTCTCGGCATTTCGTGTGGAGGACAGGGCGGAGATAGTATTTAAAAGTCAGAATTGAGACCATAAGGAGGATCACAATGAACAAAAGCTTTATTAAAAAGGCAGGAACAGTTTTGTCGGCGGGCGTTATGGCTTTGTGTATCATGGGAGGGTCTATGGCATATACATATGCCGCATATGACAAGGAAAATACCTCGGATACATCATCAGACAAAGCCTCAGTTTCCGAAAAAAACGGGGATATCAGTATCAAGGCACAAGCTTTTCTCACTTTTCGCATTAGCGGCGAGATAAAACTTACTTGGTCAACGGATACCCGGGGAGGGACTTTTGAAATTTATTTGTCCACTGACGGCGAGAATTTTTTCCCTGTAAAGACTCTGTCAAGAAACAGCCGCAGATGCTGCTTTTGTTCGGAGAAAAAGTCCCCCGTATATTATGTGAAGATAAAGCAGACCTATGGAGAAAAATGGGGGGAAAGCAGGATCATCAGTTTGTTCGACTTTGAAAATGAACAGGATTCCGATAATGACAGCCTTACCGACGTTGATGAGCTGAGTTATTATTTTACCGATCCGTATAATGCCGATACGGACGGGGACGGTCTGTCCGATTATTATGAAGCTTACATCTGTGACACCGATCCGCTTGAAGCAATGTCCTATGAGGAGGGGGTCGCAGACGGCGATGCAGATATGGACGGGGACGGGCTTACAAATCTTGAGGAATATATTCTGGGCACATATCCATGGGGCGAGGACGATGACGAGGACGGGATTCCCGACGGGGAGGAAGTGAATATTTACGGCACAGACCCTTGCAATGCCGATACAGACGGGGACGGCATTTCGGATCTTGACGAAATAAAACTGGGGCTTGACCCTCTTCAGTCTGCCACAAACGGAGTTCCCGACAATGAATGGACCATTGCACAGACTGTTCCCGCAAACGACTGGTCTTTTTACAACATCAACACCAATGATAATCCCTACAGGTTTTCTCTGGATATCACGGCGGCAGGAGCAGCGGCAAGAAACCTTTACGCTTCCTTCAGCGACTATACTTATGCTATGCACAACGAATGCATTCTCGGAAATATCGTTGAGATAGACTATGAAAAAGATATGAAAACAGGTGAAATGACACTCAATTTCGACCTTGACAGGAAAGTGATAAGCAGTGAAAACAGATATTCATCCCCGGAGCTTAAAGGCATAAAGAGGTTTAATATTTTCAGACTGTACTGCGATAACGGAACTATGCTCCTGCCTGTGGAGACCTTTCACGATGAGGAGGCGGGACGGGTCTATGCCCGCACCGATGAATTCGGAGTTTACTGCATTATAGACATGGCGGCGTGGCTTGACAGCATAGGGTATGACGAGGGGAAAGGCGGTATTCTTCTTGCTCACAGCCTTAATATGCTGCCCTCGGATATAAAGGGCTTTTCCGTGAAAAGCAAGGCCGATTATGACGGGGACGGTCTGACGGATATTAAGGAAATAGACCTTGGCGTTTCGGACAAGAACGGAGAGGATCTGCTTACGGTAAATAAAAACGGCAGCGTTTCTCTGCCGGGGTTTGACGAATATGTCAAGCGGATGGGCTGCGAAAAGGGACTGGAGCGGTTTTACAAGGCTGGAGCAATGTCCCCGGAATATTTTGACAAGGTGAAAATAGTGCCTGTGATAAGCGACCCCACAAGGATTGACAGCGACGGCGACGGAATTACCGACGCTGACGAAATGGAAATTATAGCGATGGAAATGGGCATAAAATGAGAACCTGCAGAGGCTTTTATCGGCAGCTGATATTCTGCTGATGTTATTTAAAAAAATACCCTCAACGCCGCAGCGCACGGCATTGAGGGTAAAAATATGCAAAAAACAGATTACTGCTCCGGTGTTTCCTGATTGCAGCAGAGAACGCCCGAGTCGATCACATTCGCATAAACTCTCGTTCTGAACATTCTCTGTCCGCAGGCGGAGGCGGCGGTGTCATCGGTGTCCTCGGGAAGTACAAAGTTGATGCACTCCACTCTTATATCCCGACAGCCGTCAAAATTGTGGGCGGGTATGGTAAGGGTACGCATTCCCCTTTGCAGCTCGGTTCCTTCGTCGTCCAGCTCGGTAAGTACCACTGCCAGCGCCACACGCACTCCGGGGCACACATTCGCCAGAGTTACACTTACCTGCGCAATGCGCCCCATAAGCCCCAGAGACAATGTCCCCGCGTCAACGGTTATAAGCTCCTCGCAGGCCTCGGAAACTACGTCCACAGGCTCGGGACAAGGCTCGGGATAAACTATCTGCCCGCAGTCAACCATTATCACGGGATTGTTGAAGGTGGCCTCGTTGCTTTCGTTATCGGTAAAGGCGATAGAAGCGTCAACCTCACGCTCGCCCGAGCGATTGCCCGTGTGGCGCACGTTAAAGGTCAGAGCCGCACCCTGCCATTCGTCCGTGCCGAGAGAGGGTATGTTCCATGTAAGTGTCTGCTGTCCTGTTACCGTGACCGTTCCCATGGTGGGGGCGGAGGCGCTCAGAATGGTAAATTCGGAGCTTACTTCCTCGGTAACGGCAATACCCGTAGAACCTGTTATCAGCCCGTTGTTGCCGAGATTGGTGAGGAAATTGTCAAAAGTGCCGTCGGCGGTGTCAAAATCGGTAATGACATAGGCGGAGGAGGGAGATGTTGCCCAGTTGTCTATTGCCTCCAGGTCGGCGGCTTCGGAAGAACGCACTGCAATAAAGTACAGGATTATGCCTGCGTCCTTTGCGCTCTGCACAGCTGCGGCAGGGTCTGCGCCTGCATTGTACCGCCCGTCGGTAAAGATGAACATTACCTTGCGGTTGCCTGTGTTGCCGTCGTTAAGCATATCAGCTGCCGCGGTTATGCCTGCGGAAAGGTTGGAGTTGCCCCCTGCGGTCAGGGAGTCAACAGCCGCTTGCAGCAGCGCAGGGTCGTCGGTCAGTCCCTGTACTACGGTCCCGTCGGTCGCATAGGTGACCACGGCGGCACGGTTGCCGCAGCAGTACAGCCCCGAGTCCCCTGTTGCCAGTCTGTCGGACAGGACGTTCAGAAGCCTTGTTGCCGACGCCTTTATTTCCGTCAGAGGTGCGCCCGATACGGAATTCGAGACGTCGATCAGCAAAGCCATATCCGCAGGAACATTGGCAAGGTCGGGGGCTGCGCTCAAGGCAAGTGTTACCTGAAATTCACCGCCGCATTCCACGGTGGTGGAGCTTATATATTTATTGGATGTTAAAATGCCCATGAGAGAACTCTCCTTTTCATTGAATTTGCACCTACGGTATTATATTCATGGGCGTGGAAATTCGTTACTTAGCTGACAATATAATAGGAAAATTCTCCTGCCTTATTTGTCTGTATCCTCCTTTTGGATTTTTATATAATTATTTTTAGCGAATTTTACGCTAAAAATCAATATTTAACATGTAGATAAAGTATAATAGACACTATGGGGTAACTATTTATGTTTAGAAGAATTTATAACATATAATATTGTCAAATTTCAATATATAATATATGTTAGAGGTATTTTTATGTCTGAAAAACTTCAAATAAAGAAGCGTTCTGCTTTTAAAGGAGAGGACGGTTACAAAACATTTTCAATAAGAATAAAAGATGAAACCGTTGAACAGCTTGATGAAATTGCAAGACAAACTAATCGCTCCAGAAATGATATTATTAATATGATGCTTGAGTTTGGAATAAATAATTGTGAAATCACAGAAAGTAATCAAATATGAGAATACATAATGAAAAAAGTATTTTTGCGGGACACAGACAATCAAGGGTTTACACCGAGGATATACACAAGCCCCCAAATTAAAAAATAAGGCAGGAAAAAATTCCCTGCCCTGCAAAAATTATGCCAAAATGTATTATCTTCCCCACCTATTCCCATTGTCGGCACGCTGCTCCGCCTCGTCCAAGCTGTTGTAACCGTACATATAGACCTCGTTTTGCATAATGCTCTCGGCAAGATTTTCTCCACGATTGTAAACCGACACAATAAACCGTCCGTACAGCTCCAGTGTTTCATCAGAGTAGGTGTAAAGCTCCCCACGCAGATAGGTCTCGTAGGAAACATTTGCCGCCGTGTCCTCTGCTGTGTGGATTACCCTTGCTCTGCCGCCCAGATTGGGATAGCGCTTTGCAAAATCTTCCATCCAGCCTACCTGTATAGGCGTTATTGCACTGCACAGCGCACGCTTCTTTTCGCTTACCTCGGGCAGCTTGCTGCGTATCTCCTCAAACTCCTCGGGAGCGTAGGATTCCATCATGTAGCCGTATTTCTCGGTTATAAAATTGCGCCCCGCTTTTAATGCTGCGGCAAAATCATTCCTTATGGCGAAAAGCAACTCTGCGGGAAAGCTGTAATACTGTCCTCGCCGCATTATCAGAAAAGTCTCCCTGTCGTCCTGGCAATTTGCCCTGCCGCCCTTGTTCTGCACCTTGTCAAAGGCCGCCCATTCCATTTCGATTATGTCGTCCGCAACGCTCATGGCATTGCTGCGCTCTGCAATAATTTTCCCTGCCGCCGCCAGATACTCGCATTTCATATCAATTATGTGCCGCTTGATAAGCTTATCATTTAGCATACTGCAAATCTCTTCGATTTTCTTTTGTATCTCTCCCGCTTCGTCAATGCTCATTCGGGAAATTTCCCCGACAGCTTGGCATATGTCTGCAAATTCGCCATCGCAAAGTCCTTCACAGCTTTTATACAGCCATTTCCGATAGGGGGCGTATTTCCCTGCTATCAGATGACATGCACGCAAAACGCTCATCATAAACTCCGACAGCTCGAAAAACGCCGCAGCACTGTCCCCCCGCCCTGTCATACGGGGGAAATTATACTGTCCGTGCTTGGCGATTTTTTCCAGTTCCACCGACAGCTTTGCCATATCCACCCAACGTGGACGTGCTTTAAGCTTGCGTCTGATTTCCGTAAAAAATCCCGACCTGTCGGAAAATATCTGCCCATTCACAGCGCAGGCAAGGTCCTCGTCCGCTGTGTCAAGCCATTCTTCGCCGTCGGGAAGCTTTTTCAGCCCTGTAAATTTCTCCAGGAATTCCGACAAAAGTATGACCCCACGCCGTCCCTGTCCCTCTGCTGTCTCATTGTCGGACAGACCCATGTAGCTTTTGGGAAGCAGAGAATATGCGCTGCGCAGTTCATCTGTAAGGCTTTGGGGAATGTCATTGTCAAGATCGTTTACCCAAATGCAAAAGCATGGCGCAAAATCGTGGTCTCTCGAAACCTCATCATCAAACCCGAAGCACTCCGACCCCTCCCCCGCCAGTCCGCAGGCAATCGATAATTCGAACGCCGATAAATCAAGCGCCGACATATCGGGATTTGCACCGTCATGCATTTTCCGTTTCAGCATATCCCTGCCGAATGCATTGTAAAAGCTCCTTGAAATGTCCATACCCTTTGTGGGGCGAGTTGTGTGCTCATATGCTTTATGCAATTTTTCAGCCACTATTTCATAGAAATTATTTCTGCCCATATGCAGCTCGATCTCTGACAGTGCTGCTTCATAATATGCCGCTGCCTTTTTGTGATCTGCTTTCGCTGCGCAAATATCCCCGTAGGCTGCCAATGCTCCGCTGTAGTGAAAATCCGAGGGAGACCGTCCCGCAAGGGTTTCAATTGCAGGCTGCAAAATGTTTTCTGCCTCGTCGGTTTTGTCCATTTGCACCAGGCACGCCGCCAGATTCGTCCGTGAAATCGCGCAGCGTATCTCTTCTCCCGCTTTTTCCGCTATTGCCAGAGCTTCACGGAGGCAATCCGCCGCATCTTCCCAACGCTCCGACTCCTGATGCAGCAGCGCAAGGTTGTTGAAATAGCTTGCTTTAAGAGAATCGTCCTCCATAGCTTCGGGGATCTTTGCGATCCTTTCGTAATAATCGTAAGCCCTGCTCAGCTGACCTGCCGCTCTGGCGGCGTTGGCGGAGTTGAGCAATGCCGCTGCCCAAGCCTTGGGAGACGGGTCGATTTTTTCAAGCAGTTTCTCCGACATCTCTGCAAATTTCAGCGATTCTCCGAACCTGCCGCAGTCCCGATAAAATCCCACCAGCTCATTTGCAACCCCCAGCATAACATCTTCCCTGCCCGATTCTTCCGCATTTTCAAGGGCATTCAGCATAAATGCCTCCGCTTCCTCCAGGCGGTAATTTTTCAAAAGCTCGTCCAGCTTTTCACGTATTTCGTTCATTTCCATGGCAAATCCTCTTTTGGCCAAAATTTATATATTTTTATAGAATAATTGTTTGTTTTCAACAATTTACCGAAAGCACCGAAAGCAAGTTCTCTATATAAACTATACCAAATTAATATAAAAATGTCAAGCGTATTGTGAAAATATGGGAAAATGTTCTTGAGTACCTTTGATCAACGGTTTTTATTTGCATAAAGCTTTTCCTCAGTTTTCTTTTGAATATACAGCTTCAGATCAAGCAAACCATAGCTCATAAATGCCATTGACCCATAGTAAACAAGCCCGATCGCAGCAGCCTTTACAAATGTCAGACTTTCGGCTGAAATCAAGCCATACACCAGGTTACCGGTAATAAGAAAACGAATATAATCAAACAGCAGGTAAGCCATTACCATAGCCGGGGATATAAAAATTCTTTTGACATAGTCTTTTTTATCAGTCAATTCAAGCTTTGTCGCAAACAAAAACATTGCCAGAACCAAAAGGGGATTTATCCCATGCAAAAAGAAAAACATTCCGCTGAAATTAAAATCGTGCCACCCGAAGAGCTTAAAAAACACAGTGCAAAAAACGGTCAGTATACATGGCAGCACAAATTGATACAAGCCCGCAGGCAAGGGCTTTTTTTCCGATCAGGCTCACTGCTCCGTCCGACAGCAGCAGCAAGCCGCATGAAAAGTTTGAGATAAAGGTCAGCTCATACATATGCGAAACTTGAAAATCATATCCGCAAAGAGCTGTCAGAAATATAAATGCTCCCACAACGATTTTTATTATAGCTCTGTTTGCACACGCTGCACTGTTTTCTTTATGATCCACAATCATTTTCCTCCTGAAATCCGATTTAACACAACAACTATTATACCTCAAAGCAGCCTGTTTGTCAATAAAAACGCCATAGTATTCCCGGCTGTAAAATCGGAAATACTATGGCGTTCGGCTTTAGTATGCATAGACTATTGCATTAAACCAAATTATTGAGACCTTAAAATTACTTGAAATATCTGTTCAGCAGACCCTCAAATGCCTTGCCGTGGCGAGCCTCATCCTTAGCCATTTCATGAACGGTGTCATGGATAGCGTCCAGATTCTGCTGCTTTGCCTTGGTCGCAAGATCAAGCTTGCCCTGTGTTGCGCCATGCTCTGCCATTACACGCATTTCCAGATTCTTCTTGGTGGAGCTTGTTACAACATCACCCAGCAGCTCGGCAAATTTTGCGGCGTGCTCTGCCTCCTCATAAGCAATTCTCTTGTAAGCCTCGGCAACCTCGGGATATCCCTCTCTGTCGGCTACTCTGGACATTGCCAGATACATTCCCACCTCGGTGCACTCGCCCATAAAGTTCTGATTGAGGCCCTCGATGATCTCCTTGTCCTGAACGTCCTTGGCAATGCCCACAATGTGCTCGCAGGCAAATTTCAGACCGCTCTCGCTTGCAGCCTCGGTGAACTTGGAGCCGGGCGCATTGCACTGGGGACATTTTTCGGGCGCAGCGTCGCCCTCGTAAACATATCCGCAAACAGAACATACAAATTTCTTCATGGTCTTAAACCCTTCCTTTTTATTTTTTTCTCCCGAAAGCCCTTATATAAAAGCCTTTCGGGGAATTTTACAATAATTATTATGTGCATTTTTCCCGGCTGCAAATCCGCTTTGCAGGATTTTTCCGGGGCAGCTTTACAGTATAATGCTGTAATACAAATGCACTTGCTGCAAATCATCATTGACCGTTATCTTAACTATACCATATCGGTAAAAATAAGTCAATTAAATTTCCGTTAAATTCCAATCCCGTTCATGAATTCGTCGGTTTGCACAAGTCCCGAGCGGTTGTATCGGTTAAGTTTAACAAAATTCTCTCCGCTGTAGGTGATATTATTTCCCGCCTCTTTGCAGGTAAGAAAGACAGTGAAACCCTGCTGCCGCAAGGCCTCAAACCCCTCCTCCGAGTAATAGCCGTAGGGATAGGCATAAACGCAGCGTTCGGGTTCGGCAGCACTGCCCAACTGCGTTGTGCTGCCCAACTGTGTTGAGCTGCGCCATTTCTCCACATCACGGAGCAGCACATCAATATATTCCTCGGTAGATTCCCAGCTGTTTTTTTTCGCACCCCGCCGTCCGTTTACGCTGTGCAAATTATAAGTATGGCAGCCTATTTCAAAAAAGCCGCTTTCTTCCATAGCGGCAATATCCTCACGGGTGAGATAAGCATAATAGGGGTTGGGGTCGTTCTCCTTTTCCGCCTGCACAGTAAACGCCCCCACCACATTAACCGTACACTTCATGCCGTATTTCTCCATTAGCGGAGCGCAATAGGTCAGGTTGTTCAGGTGTCCGTCGTCAAAGGTTATCATAACGGGCTTTTCGGGCAGGGGCGTGCCGTTTTTCACGAATGCAAAAACCTGGGCACCCGATACGGCTGTGTAGCTGTTTTTTTTAAAATAAGCAAGGTCGTTTTCCAGAGCCTCGGGGGTTATCACATATTCTCCCGTTCGGGACGGGTCTTTGAGCACGCTGTGATACATCAGCACAGGCAGGGAAACGCTGCTGCCCTGTGTGACCTGTTCATTCTCTTCAGTCTGCAACGGCTGCGCGGCTGTCTGCGAATATGCCCGTGCGGCAGTCCCCTTTGCAAAAACCGCCGAAAAAACCAGCAGCGCCGCCGCCAGAAATAATGCAAAAAAAGCCTCTCTTCGCATAACACGCATAACATACCGAGATCCTTTCAAATTTCTTCGGTAAATCATATGCAAAAAGAGGCAGATTAATTCGCCTTATTCAAGGTAATCCTCTATGCAAAGTTCAAGAGGCGGGGTCTTGTTTCTGAAAATGTATACGGGAATGTGATCGGTAAAGGTGTAATGCTTGCAATCATTAAGCTCATCATCCCAAATATAAACGGTAACATTGCCGGTTCTCGGGTCGATTATCCGGTATTCCCGCACGCTGTGTTATTTGCAGATATGGAGCTTTTAAAAAAGCAAGAGGCAAAAGAAATCATATTTATTGCCTCCGGCTTCTTACACCTTTCCTCTAAAAAGACAGAAAAAAATCCCTTATCGGGAATGTCCTTGTTTTCTGTAGCTCTCGGTTTACAATTCGCAGCTCAGTCAGCTCAGCCGCTGTGCAATTATCCAGTCCATTAAGCTCAGAAGCAGTTTTAATTGTTCCGAGGTCATGTTATCCGCTTTTGAGATCATCAGCTTTTTAAGGTCGGTGTGGGCATCCTTTTTTGCAGCGCCCAGAAGCAGCTGGTCGGGGGTGGTGTCCAAGGCGTCGCAGAGCTTCATAAGCACCTCTACGCTGAGCACCGAGGTGGCTCGCTCAATATTGGATAGGTATTTGTCGGAAAGCCCCGCAGCCTCGTTTACGTCCGCTTGCTTGAGTCCCAGCTCTCTGCGGCGGGCGGCTATTCTCCGTCCAAGTTCTTTGTAATCCATTGATACACGTCCTTTCATAAATTTTCCAAAAAATTCGACTTATAGTGGGAGTGATTTTTCTTGATTTATACCATTCACCTTTTGGTATACTTTGATTTTACCGCGATTTTGGATAATTTTAACAAAATGAGATTGTAAAATTTCCGTGAATTGTAGCTTGAAAAATACTCAAAAAACGCCTAAACAAAGGCGTTTCTTTAATTTTATATTTGAGGCATTGAAAAGCGAACCTACCAAAAAGTGAAAAATCACTTGACAAAATACTTTTTTCGAGTTATAATATGAATAATCACTTTATAGTATGAGTGATTAAAGGGAATCTATGCGAAAAAAGGAGCAAAAGAAAAGAGCAAAGTCCCGAAAGTCCGATATGCTCGGACAAAAGATTACTCGAAAAGGAGAAATGTACAATGAAAACAAAAAGAACTATGAAAAGCATTGCGGCGGCGGCGCTGGCATTGTCGCTTGTCGCCGTGCCTGCCGCGCAGAATGCTGTGCTGACAAGCGGCTTCAGCTTCGGTATTCTGGCGAATGCGGAGGCTCAACAGGTATCTGACGAAGCCGATCTCAGAAGCGCTATTGCAGCCGGCGGCGAAATAAAGGTGACGGGCACGGTCACGCTTTCAAGCAAACTCACCATTGACAGCAAAAATGTAACCATTGATTTGTCGGAAGGTGAAATTACCGCCAATGGCGCATTCGGTTCTATGATAAGCATTACAGGTACTTCCGAGGTTACTGTAAACGGCGGTACCTTGAACGGCGGCAATAGGGATCATTATGTTATTGCCACCACAAACGGCACAAACGTTACATTATCCGGTGTGACCGTTGTTAATAATTCCGGTGCAGGAAATCAGGGTGACGCTTTCACCAAGCACTCTATCATTGACAATTACGGCACAATGGTTCTTGACGGCACAAATGTTACAAGCGAGGGCAATGCTGCTGCTGTAAAGTGCAATGAAAATTCAACCACTACTATCAAGGGCGGAAGCCAGATAACGGGCAAAAACCTTGGCTTGGGTGCATACGGTGATGTTACGCTGGAGGGCGGCGCTAAGGTTTCCGCAGATGACGGCAAGGCTATCAATGCTTTCTCTTACATAAGCAATGCAGAGGGGGCAACAGCACCCATAACCCTTACTGTCAAGGATGCCGAGGTTGACGGCGCTATTGCATATGGCGTATTCGGTGCAGACAAGGCAGATGACAAAGTTCCTGCAATAGAAATCGGCGCAGAGGCAACACTTATAAATGCCAATATTGCAGCCGACGGCAGAGATGCCAACACTGTTACCGGTATTGAAAACACCGCCGTGACCATTGACCCTGCCGCTAAGATCACGCTGGCTGAGGGCGTGGAATTGCCTGAGGATACAGCATTTGCAAAGGGTCTTGAAAGTGTTGATGTTGCCAGGGTGACAATAGACGGTGAAGAGAAAACCGTTATCGGCGGTGCGCTTACCGAGGCTTTGGATAACGCTGAAGGGGAGGTTTCGGTTGAAGTAATAAACGCACCCAACGGTATTACGGTTCCCGAGGGTGTTACCGTAACCAACAGCACAGGCGGGGATATTGTTGTAAATGATGTTGAGGTCAAGGCTGACAGCGACCCTGTAACAGCTGTTGATCCTGCCGTTCCCGCTAACAGTTTTACAGCTGTAGCGAAAGTGGAAGCGACCTGTGTTGAGGACGGTTGCGATGCGCACTACAAATTAAAGAGTGACAGCAATACCGAATATACAAAGTATATACTTGTTGATGACGTTTACACTATAGCAGACGAAAGTGACCTTGTTATTTCCAAGGATACTGCCGACCATGTCTATGCGGGACAGCCGGTTGAATATACATGGAGCGAGAATTCGGACGGCACAAAGGTCTGCACGGCAACGATTACTTGTGCAAATTCCAACGGACATACCCTTAACATTCCCGCATACGGCATAGAGGTTATAACCAAGCCCGCCACAACCGAGGAAGAGGGTTCAAAATATTACAAGGCAACCTTTACCGTACCCGAAGGCGTTACAGGTGTAACACTTACCGACCAGACAACCGACCCCGAGGCAATTGCCAAGCTGCCTATAACCGAGGCAGAAAAGACAGAGGCAATAAAAACCGCTGTTGCAGCAGCTTTGAACGGTCTTACCGTTACCAATGCAACTACAAAGGCAGATGTTGAAACGGCTGTTAATGCAGCTGTTGCAAAGACGGGCATTACCGATATCAGCGTGACGACCGCATTTACAATCACTCTTGCGACCGAAGAATCAGCAGGAACTGCACAGGCAGTTGTTACCGTTGGCACCGAACAGGTAAAGCACGATTACTCTATCGCAAAGCTTCCTGCTCTTACGCCTGAGCCCAATCCTACACCCGAGCCCACACCTGAGCCCGAGCCCACACCGGTGGTTAAAACCGACGCAGAAAAGCTTGCAGAGGTTAAAAAGGCATTAGACGGTATTACCGTTACATCCGAATTGAAATTCAGCGAAACCGATAACGGAAATGAAATAATCAAGATCATAAACATTGTGCTTGACAAGGCTTACGATTCGGATGTTAGAGCTACAGCCGTAAGCTACGGCGAACCCGATTCCGACAATCAGGTAAAATACACCGTTACGTTAAAACTCGGTGATGTTACCGATACCATGGAAATGATCTTTAAATTTGCAGCCGAGGAAAAGCCTGCGCCCACTCCTGCGCCCGCACCCGTTGTTACTTACTACACCGTAGGCTTTACAGGCGATTACACAGGCAGCGGAATCACCGTATCAAGCTACAGAAATACGGCAGGCTCGGTTGTTACCGTTAATGTTCCCGTCGGCTATGAGGTTTCGGTTATTTCCGGCGGCAGCAGGATAGCTGCTTTCAGCGACGGCACAGGCACATTCACTATGCCCTCAGGAAATGTTACTCTTAATGTAACAAGCTATCTCGGCGCACTGACCTCCGGCTACAAGAATGCTTACATCTACTCTTATGACAGCGGCATGAACCACATCAAGACCAACTCCGTAAGAGGCGGTATGACATCTTCCGAGGGCGAGGTTACTGTTAAGCTGGGCAGCGAGTATGCAGGCAAGTCAGTAACCCTGTACAACGGCAGAAAATCCACCTCCTCCAAGGTCGATGAGGCTGTTCTCGACAGCAAGGGACAGGCTGCTTTCACCGTTAAGAGCGGCAAGAACTACACTCTGGTAGTTGAATAATTCAAGCTTATATCTAATATTCGTTATAGCGTTATTGCCCCCGACCGTCTGCACCGGCCGGGGGAATTTTTGCTGTTAGAGGCAAGAGGCAAGAATTTTTTTATTGTACTTGAATTTATTTGAGGAATGTGGTATACTTGTTTTAGAAAAACGCAAAGGGAGGTCGATTATTATGGCAGTACCCGAAGAACGCAGATACACGGCCGAGGAATTTTATGCTTTGGCAGGGGAAGAGCGGTGCGAGCTTATTGACGGATATATTGTTGATATGTCTCCGTCGCCGAATTTTATTCATCAGGAAATTTCGGCGCAAATGCACACGGATATTATGAACTTTATCCGTTCTCAAAAGGGCAAATGCAAGGCTCTTGCTACTTTTGATGTACATTTGAATGATAATACGGTGGTCGAGCCGGATTTGTTTGTTGCCTGTGACCCGGATAAATTTGACAGCAAGCAGCACCTTGGCACGCCCGACTGGGTGATCGAGATCGTGTCGCCGGGATATGTTTCAAAGGATTATATCAAGAAAGCGGGGCTGTACAAGGATCACGGGGCAAGGGAATACTGGATAGTTGACCCGAGAATAAATAAGGTCACGGTATATATTTGGGACAATGGGCTTGATGAATGCTTCCTTTATACCTTTACCGACAAAATCCCCGTGCATATTTTTAAAGACAAGACCCCGCCTTTGGAAATATGTATTGCAGATTATACGGAAAGCCTTGAAAAATAATTTTTCCCCTGCCCGTGGACAATATGTCCGATGTATTGTCGGACATATTGTCCACGGGCAGGTTTTTTTACGGTGGGCACGGGAATTATACGGAATATTTGATTAAATATACACATATATCGCTTAAAAAGTGAATATTTAAAGAAAAAATGTGAAAATATGCAAAAAAGGTATTGACTTTTGGGAGAAAGGGTGTATAATTAAAAATATACCAATTTATTGATTGAAATTTTACGGAGGTTTTTGCAATGGCTGTCAATAAGGAAAATATCAAAAAAGTCGTTCTGGCGTACTCGGGAGGTCTGGACACCTCGATAATCATTCCCTGGCTGAAGGAAAATTACAATAACTGCGAGGTTATTGCGGTTTCCGCAGACGTGGGACAGGGTACGGAGCTGGACGGACTGGAGGAAAAGGCAAAGAAAACAGGCGCTTCCAAGCTTTACATCGAGGATCTGAAAGAGGAATTCATTCAGGATTATGTTTACCCCACCGTACAGGCAGGGGCAGTTTACGAGGGCAAGTATTTGCTGGGAACTTCCTTTGCCCGCCCCATTATTGCCAAGAGAATTGCGGAGATCGCCATTAAAGAGGGCGCTGACGCTATCTGCCACGGCTGCACGGGCAAGGGCAACGACCAGGTTCGCTTTGAGCTGGCTATAAAGGCATTTGCGCCCGATATGGCCATAATCGCTCCCTGGCGTGAATGGACGATAAAGTCCAGAGATGAAGAAATAGATTACGCCGAGGCTCATGACATTCCTTTGAAAATTACCCGTGAGACCAACTATTCCAAGGATAAGAACATCTGGCATTTATCCCATGAGGGACTTGATCTGGAGGATCCCGCCAACGAGCCTCAGTACAATAAAGAGGGCTTTTTGGAGCTGGGCGTATCTCCCGAGAAAGCTCCCGACAAAGCAACATATGTTACCATTCACTTTGAAAAGGGCGTTCCTACCGCATTGGACGGCAAGACTATGAACGGCGTGGAATTGGTGAGCGCTCTTAACAAGCTGGGCGGCGAGAACGGCATAGGGCTTGTTGACCTGGTGGAGAACCGTCTTGTGGGCATGAAGTCCAGAGGTGTTTACGAGACCCCCGGCGGCAGCATTCTTTACAAGGCTCATGAGGCTTTGGAGACAATTTGTCTCGACAAGGAGACTGCACGTATCAAGTCCTATCTTTCCATAAAGTTTGCGGACATTGTTTACAACGGTCAGTGGTTCACTCCTCTGCGCGAGGCGCTTACCGCTTTTGTGAGCAAGACTCAGGAGACCGTTACAGGCGACGTTAAGCTGAAGCTCTATAAGGGCAATATCATCAATGCGGGGATCACCTCTCCCTACACTCTTTATGATGAAGAGGTCGCAACCTTTGACGAGGATCATGTTTACAATCAGTCGGACGCAGGCGGATTTATCAACATCTTCGGCTTGCCCATTCATGTAAAGGCAAAGCTCGATCAGAAAAGAAAATAATTACGTAAAACACAAAATCACAGACCGCTTTATACGGCATAAGCTATGTCTTTGATCAATGGCAGGGAACAAGGGCGTTTCTCTTGTTTCTTGCCTATTGATATTTTATTCAAATACGGCAATAATAAAAATGCGGCAAAAAAATTGCCTGCAAATTTTAAGCTTAATTGACAATTAATGATTAATATTTAATAAGCTTACGAGATCGGTGCAGTCATTATTAACTATTAACTATTAATTATTAATTATTGATTAAATATTAAGGATGGTCGAAATATGTTAAGAACAAAGAAAATAATTCTTGCGGCAATTGTTATGATGATGTCCCTCACAATATTCACAGGCTGCGTCAGGGGAGAGGATAAAACAAAATATCTGCACCTTAAAACCGATATTGTCGGGGCGTGGTGCGATGAGGCAGGTCCGGAAGAGGTGGAGACGCAGGCAGGCACAGCTCACAGATTTTATGAATTTACAGAGGACGGGGCTGTTTTTTACTACTTTGCCTATGATGATATAGGTGCGGCATACACCGAGAGCAGCTACACCATTGACGGAAATATTTTTGACAGCGAGGGCAGCAAGTGCAGGATAAATGTGGAGAACGATATTCTCACCATGACCTTTAACGAGGGCTCGTCAAGATACAGACGTGTGGGAGCGGCAGAGCTGCTGGAGTATTCGGTCTACGCTCAGGGCAAGGCGCTTTTTGCTGAGCAGGAACCGCTTATTATGGCTAAGCAGGGCGTTGGCGATGATGTCGGCACTGAGGAAGCGGACGAAATGACCGATGCGTCTGATGTTTCTGACGTTTCTGATATGACCGATAATTCCGAAGTCGGGACGGAAGATGAGGCAGAGGAATAATTTTATCCGAAAAAAATTTATACAAAACGCAGGAACTTTCAAGAGGACGGATAATTATACCTCTTGATTTCCTGTTCTGTCAAGGAGGGCGCTTTAACATGGCTATGATGTGGGCAGGGAGATTTTCCAAGGAAGTCGATTCAAGGGTTAATGACTTTAACTCATCTATTTCCTTTGATTGCAGAATGTACAGGCATGATATTGCAGGGTCGATCGCTCATGCAACAATGCTGGGGGAACAGGGGATAATTGAGAAGAGCGAGAGCGAAAAAATTATAGAAGGGCTAAAGGGCATTCTTGCCGACCTTGACAGCGGCGCTCTGGAGTTTGACCCCAATGCGGAGGATATTCATATGTTCGTGGAGCAGGTGCTGACCGAGCGGATAGGAGATTCGGGAAAGCGTTTGCACACATCAAGAAGCCGCAACGATCAGGTTGCTCTTGACCTGCGGCTGTACCTCAAAGATAAGTGCAATGATCTGTCGAAGATCATTTTTGAACTTATCGAGGCAA
Source organism: uncultured Ruminococcus sp. (assembly GCA_947174365.1). Classification (GTDB taxonomy): domain Bacteria; phylum Bacillota; class Clostridia; order Oscillospirales; family Ruminococcaceae; genus Huintestinicola. The sequence goes on from CAMWIR010000012.1 coordinate 17,153, forward strand.
TAATCACCACTGCTCAGGAGCACTATGACACCATAATGCCCGGGTACACCCATTTGCAGCGGGCGCAGCCTGTGACCTTTGCTCATCACATTATGGCATATGCGTGGATGCTGACGAGGGACTTGGGGAGGCTCCGGGACTGCAAAAAGCGTATGGACTATTCCCCTTTAGGCTCATGCGCACTGGCGGGGACTACTTATCCCATTAACAGAAAGCGGACGGCGGAGCTGCTTAATATGGGCGGCGTTATGGCAAACAGCCTGGACGGGGTTTCCGACAGGGACTATTGCATAGAGCTTGCTTCGGCGTTGTCTATACTTATGATGCACCTTTCGAGATTTTCCGAGGAAATAATCATGTGGTGCAGTTGGGAGTTTAAATTTGTGGAGCTGGACGACGCATATTCCACAGGCTCGTCCATTATGCCCCAGAAGAAAAACCCCGATGTTACGGAGCTTATCAGGGGAAAAACGGGACGGGTCTACGGCGACCTTATGACCCTTTTATCCATGATGAAAAATCTGCCCCTTGCCTACAATAAAGATATGCAGGAGGACAAGGAGGCTATATTTGACGTAATTGACACGGTGGAGCTTTGCATAACCACCTTTACGCCCATGTTCAAGACCATGACGGTGCTTAAAGAAAATATGAGAAAGGCAGCGGCAAAGGGCTTTATCAATGCTACCGACTGTGCGGATTATCTGGTAAAGAAAGGTTTGCCTTTCAGAGATGCTTACAAGATCACAGGCACACTTGTTGCACGGTGCATTGACCTTGGCACGACCTTAGAGGAGCTTGACATAAAGGAATACAAGCGGCTTTGCGACAAGTTTGACGAGGACGTTTACAAGGCTATCAGCCTCGACGCCTGCGTTAATCAGCGGTGCAGCGAGGGCGGTCCCGCTCCGGAGGCTGTGGCGGTTCAGGTGGAGCAGCTTAAAGCTATACTCAGACAATACGATTTTGACTGATCATTAAAGATGAAAGGGTAGAGGAAACAATGTCATACAAAATTTTTATAGACGGCAAAGAGGGCACTACGGGCCTGAAGATCGCAGAAAGATTTGCAGGACGGAGCGACATTGAGCTGCTGGAAATTTCCGAGGAAAAGCGCAAGGACACGGCAGAGCGGAAAAAGCTTATAAATGCTTCGGATTTCACTTTCCTGTGCCTGCCCGATGAGGCGGCAAGGGAGGCTGTGACACTGGCGGAGGGGAATGTGCGGATAATAGACGCTTCCACTGCCCACAGAACAAATCCCGACTGGGCGTACGGGTTTCCCGAATTATCAAAGGAGCTGCGGAAGAAGATAGAAGGGTCGGCGAGAGTTGCTGTGCCGGGGTGCTATGCAAGCGGGTTCAACGCTTTGATGTATCCCATGGTATTGTCGCGAATTATCGCACCTTATCACCCGGTAGTATGCCATGCGGTATCGGGCTACAGCGGCGGCGGCAAAAAGCTTATTGCAAGGTATGAGGACGGGAACCGGGACAAGGCATATGACGGCGTCAGAATGTACTCCATGGGCAAGACTCACAAGCACATCAAGGAAATGATGGCAATTTCGGGGCTTTCCTATCCTCCCGTGTTCTGTCCTGTGACGGCGGATTTTTACAGCGGCATGACAGTGACCGTGCCCATTCAGCTGCGCACTATGGCGAGAAAAGCCACTCCCAAGGATATGTGGGAGATGTTCTGCGAGCATTACAAGGGGCAGAGATTCGTTAAGGTAATGCCCTTTAATGCGGACGGCTGCCCCGAAGCAAACGAGCTTTATTCCAATGCCCTTGCGGATACGAATATGTTGGAGATATTTGTTTACGGCACGGACGACCACGCACTGCTTATTGCCCGTCTTGACAATCTTGGCAAGGGCGCTTCGGGAGCGGCTGTCCAGTGCATGAACATAATGATGGGGATAGACGAGGGAACGGGGCTGGAGTGATAATATGCAGTTTTATCAATGCGGAGAATTAAGGGTCGAAAACGAGGATAATGATATAGTCACATATTATCGTGACGAAGAATGTCCCTGCTGCGAAAAAAGCATTTATTCCTGCGACATTGAAAAGGGAACCGAAAGCATGGTATTTTTCATGCGGGATAACACAAAGCGGCACATTGAAAGGAAAATGCGCAAAAACAGCCGTACAAAGGAATATACCCCCCTTTGCACCATTTATAACCTACAGTACGGTATTGCAATTTCCCATGACGGCAGCAGATTTTTTACCTCACGGTGGGAGGGCGGGGTTTACTGCTTTGACAGCAGCGATTTTACCGAGGTTTGGAAAAATACAATGGGCAGGGTCACAAAGATATATACCGTGAAAAACGGCGGTCGGATATTCTGTGAACGTGACGGCTTCGGGCTTATGACCCTTGATATTTCCGACGGCAGAGAGATCGGAAAAATGCCCGGCGCAAGATGTGAGACTTACCGCATTGACGAGGATACGTTCATAATGGGGGAAAAAAGAGGGTATTATTACATATTCCGTTTTGAAGATCTTTCGGAGGTTTGCCGTATAAAAAAATCGGCAGTACTTAACTCGGATAAATGGATGATAAGAAACGTTTCGCAAAAGGACAGCATTCTTTATTTTGACTGCTTTGTGAATTGCGGCGAGGCAAAGATATTTGAGTATGCCTTGAAATAAGTGTGCGTGAAATATGCGCCCAGGGGAATGCTTTTTTCAGCCCATACTTACCTTTAACAGCGATATTCCCAAGCTTGCTGCATTGCAATTTTATTGATATATACAGCGCTCTGCATTTCAGAAAGGGTGATAATTATGGGCAGCGATATTTGCATTACAAATGATGAGCTTATAAAATACTGCCTGACCAAAAACGGCGCATACAAGGATTATCCCTTTGGGGCGGAGGTCACGGTCATAAAGGTCAAGAAGCGGATATTTGCGCAGATTTTTTCTTTAAGCGGCGAGCCTATGCTGACCTTTAACGGGGATATTCCCACGGGAGAATTTTACAGGGGGCTGTATCCCGAATATGTGACAAGAGGGTATCACTGCCCGCCTGTGCAGCAGCCTTATTTCAATACCGTGAAGCTGCGGAGCGGCATTCCCAAGGAGGAAATTTTCCGCATGATAGACGGGTCGTATACATATGTGGTCTCTAAAATGCCGAAAAATCAGCAGGAAAGCTTGCTGAAGAATAAAGGGCAGGAGGAATAAACAAGTATTTCGGTAAGCTCTCTGAAGGAAGGTGCATTTCAATGGATATGAGCTTTAACATTCCACGGAATGCATATGATGATATTGTGGCTTTTGCAAAGGTTCACGGATTGCAGCGGGTCATTTTGTTCGGCTCAAGGGCAAGGGGAACTCACAGTGAACGCAGCGATATTGACATAGCCGTAAGCGGCGGGAATTTCAGCGGCTTTTATTGGGATATGGACGAAAAAGCGCGCACGCTTTTGATGTTTGATATTGTTGACCTTGACGGGGGAATTTCGGATGAGCTTCAAAGGGAAATACAGAGGGACGGGGTGATCGTTTATGAGAAAATATGATAATTTTACAAAAGCGCTGGACAATCTGCATGAGGGCGCAAATCTTGAACCGCCCTATACAATAGTGGAGCAAACGGGGATAATAGGGCTTTTTGAAATATGCTTTGAGCAGTCGTGGAAGCTTATAAAGGCTGTTCTTGAATATAACGGACGGGAGGGGAGCAAGTCGGGGTCTCCGAGGGGCATAATCAAACTTGCTTATCAATGCGGAATGATAAATGATGAGGAAAATTGGCTTGCTCTGCTGAACACGAGAAATATTCTTGCCCACACCTACAGCAATGAGGACGCTTTAAAGGCGATCGACAAAATAAAAACCGATTATCTTGCTCTTTTCGATGAACTGGGAAGAGTCATTGACAAGGAATGGGAGATGGAGGCAGGGGGATAAAGTCAGTATGAGTATATTCAAAAAAGTGTGGAGCATTGTCACACTGCTGCTGTTTGGCTTGTGTACCGTTGCTTGTGAATACGGGGTTTACGGCAGCGAATATGTTCATCTGAAAGAGGAGCTTGACACAGGAGTTCTGACGTATAAGTTTAATATTCCATAAGCTGAAAAAAGGAGCGTTGGGTCATGAAAAATTTTGATAAATTCCTGGGCTGGGCAAGAGATAATAACTGGATTATTGAAGAGGCGGAAGAAAGCTATGAAATGCCCCCGGAATTTGCCGGAAAAATCCCCGAATGGGAGGACATCGCAAGGCATTATAAAAATATCGTCAGCAGTGATGAAGCAGTCTTTCTGGTGGTGGGGGAAAGCCTGCAGTGCGAAGAGACCGAAGGTCTGTCCTTTCGGTGGGACACTTTTAAAAACATATCCTTGGAAGCTTCGGAGGAAGATGAAAGGGAGGCTGTCACGGAATGGTGGAAATATCATTTTCCTGTGCTGATGAGTGCGGCTGGGGAATATGAATTCTATGCCGCAGATATAAGGGACGGCAGCGTGGTGAACGGCTCTGAGCCAATGTTTGAAGAAACGGTAAAGACGGCTGACAGCATTGAGGATTTTTTTGAAATGATAACAAAAGGCGAGATAATTCTATAACGGGGTCAGTCTCCGGTTTTGAGAAAGAGGTTTTAAAAATGAGTGATTTTAAGGTAATAGGCGGCGGCGTTTGCGCTGCAAAGGGATTTAAGGCAAGCGGCGTTTACTGTGGGATAAAGCAGACCATGAACGGAAATATTCCCGACGGGAACGATTCGCCTTTGGGGAAAAAGAACGATATTGCCATGGTCATGGCCGATGTGGTCTGCAATACTGCGGGGGTGTATACAAGCAATAAGGTAAAGGGTGCGCCCGTTATTGTGACAAAAGAAAATCTTGCAAAAACAGGCGGCAGGGCAAGGGCTGTTATCGTTAATTCCGGCAATGCAAACACTGCCGTTGCAGGCGGTGAGGACGTTGCACGGGAAATGTGCAGGCTGACGGGCGAGGCGCTGGGGATAGCGCCCGAGGAGGTAATTGTGGCTTCCACGGGGGTTATCGGTCAGGTACTGCCCATTGCGCCAATTGAACAGGCTGTGCCGAGGCTCAGAGAGGGACTTTCCTATGAGGGGAACGAGGCTGCGGCTACTGCTATTATGACCACCGACACGGTGAAAAAAGAATTTGCTGTGGAATTTGAAATAGGCGGCAAGGTTTGCCGCATTGGCGGCATGGCTAAGGGCAGCGGTATGATACACCCCAACATGGCAACGACCCTTAACTTCATCACTACCGACTGCAATATTTCCGTTTCCGCTTTGCAGGCGGCTTTGTCGGAAACCGTCAAGATCACCTACAACTGCCTTTGCGTGGACGGAGATCAGTCCACCAATGATATGTGCATGGTCATGGCAAACGGTCTGGCGGGAAATGATGAGATAACCGAAAATTCGGAGGAATATGACATTTTTAAAAGCGCTCTTTATGAGGTAATGGCAAATCTCACGAGAATGCTTGCCAAGGACGGCGAGGGCGCAACAAGGCTTATTACCTGTATCTGCGGCAGTGCGCCAAGTGTGGATATTGCAATTGCGGCGGCAAAGAGCGTTATCCGTTCGCCTCTTGTTAAGTGCGCCATGTTCGGGGCGGACGCAAACTGCGGCAGGATACTTTGCGCCATAGGCTACACCGAAGAGGATTTTGACATTTCTCATGTGGATATTTACTATTCGTCGGCAAAGGGAAAGATCAAGGTTTGCGAGGACGGAGTGTGCATTCCCTTTTCCGAGGAAATTGCCAAGGAAATTCTGCTGGAGGACGAGGTAGATCTGCTTATTGACCTTAACACGGGCGATAAATCCGCTGCTGCATGGGGCTGTGACATGACCTATGATTATGTTAAGATAAACGGAGATTACAGAAGTTAAAGAAAAACTTTTGCAATAAAAAATAAAGAGGTTGAATTAGATGAACAATGAAATTTCAAATGAGATACGTTCGCAGGTGCTTATTGACGCACTGCCCTACATACAGCGGTACAATGACAAGATCGTTGTTATAAAATACGGCGGCAATGCTATGACAAACGAGGAACTGAAAAACGCTGTAATGAGCGACATTGTTCTGCTGAATCTGGTGGGACTGAAAACCGTACTGGTGCACGGGGGAGGTCCCGAGATAAACGAAATGCTGCGGCGTGTGGGGATAGAGAGCAAGTTTATAAACGGCCTGCGGTACACGGACGAGGCCACGGTGGATATTGTAAAAATGGTGCTGGCGGGAAAGGTGAACAAGGAGCTTGTTTCTCACCTGTCGCTGCACGGAGGCAAGGCTCTGGGGCTTTGCGGCATTGACGGGAATATGCTTATGTGCGAGAAGCTCATGAGCGAGCCCGATCTTGGCTTTGTGGGGGAAATAAAGGAAGTGAACACCACGCCCATTACGGACGCGCTGGAGAGGGGATATATCCCCGTTATAGCCACGGTCGCCTGCGACGAAAAGGGTCAGACCTACAACGTCAATGCGGACACTGCGGCGGCAAGGATAGCTGCGGAATTGCGGGCGGAAAATCTTATTCTTATGACCGACATAGCGGGGCTTTTAAAGGACAAGGACGACACTCAGACCCTTATCCCCAAAGTGCAGGTCAGCGAAGTGCCCTTTATGAAGCGGCAGGGGATAATAAGCGGCGGAATGATACCCAAGATAGACTGTTGTGTGGAGGCTGTCAGACGGGGAGTTAAAAAGACCTGCATTATTGACGGCAGAGTTCCCCACTCGATACTGATCGAGCTTATGAGCAGTCAGGGTATCGGCACACAGTTTGTATAAGATATACACACAGAGAGGATATGATTATTATGTCAAAATCGGCGAAAACTATAGAAAAATTCAATGAACATATAATGGGGACTTACGGGCGCTTGCCTGTTTCACTGGAAAAGGGCAGCGGTGCTGCGGCTGTTGATGAGGACGGAAAGGAATATATTGATTTCGGCAGCGGTATCGGGACAAATTCCTTGGGCTTTGCCAATGAAAAATGGGCCGATGCTGTTTGTATGCAGGTGAGAAATATCCAGCACAGCTCCAATTATTATTACACGGCTGTACAGGGAGAATTTGCGGAAAAGCTGACGGGTGCGACAGGATATAAGTCGGTATTTTTCGGGAACTCGGGAGCGGAGGCGAATGAATGCGCCATAAAGCTTGCGAGGAAATATTCCTTTGACAAGTACGGTAAGGGACGTCACACTATCGTTACGCTGGTAAATTCATTCCACGGGCGTACTTTGGCGACCTTATCCGCCACGGGGCAGGAGGTTTTTCACAATTACTTTTTCCCTTTTGCAGAGGGGTTTGTGAATGTTCCCGCCAATGATATTGCAGCGCTTGAAAAGGTTATCAACGAGGACAAGAGCATTTGCGCTGTGATGTTTGAATTCGTGCAGGGCGAGGGGGGCGTTATCCCCTTGGAAAAGGATTTTGTCGAGGCTATTTTCAGGCTTTGCGGTGAAAATGATATACTGACGGTTGCGGATGAGATACAGACGGGAATGGGCAGGACGGGGGCTTTGCTTACTTCAGAACTTTACGGAGTAAAGCCCGACATCACCACTCTTGCAAAGGGAATTGCAGGGGGACTGCCCATGGGGGCGTGCCTTGCTTCGGAGAAATGCGCAGATGTGCTGACCAAGGGGACTCACGGGTCGACCTTCGGGGGAAATCCCGTTTCCTGCGCGGGGGCGAATGTGGTCATTGACACGGTGACGGCAGAGGGATTTTTGGACGAGGTAAAGAAAAAAGGTGAGTATCTTAAAGCAAAGCTGCTGGAAATTCCCGAAATAGAGGGAGTTGACGGCATAGGTCTTATGCTCGGGGCACGTCTTAAAAACAAAAAGGCGGCGGACATTCTGGCTGCTGCTGCGGAAAACGGATTGCTTATTCTTACGGCTAAGGAAAAGCTGAGGTTTCTGCCTCCGCTGACCGTAAGCTATGAGGATATCGACAAGGGAGTGGAGATTCTTGGAAAACTGCTCGGGTAACGAAAAAACTCCCGTAAGGGAATGGAGCTTTCCCACGCACATTGCGGCGGTGGGGGGAGTGGTAACAAATTCCGAGGGGAAGATTCTTCTGGTGCGGCACAATGCACGGGGGTGGACTTACCCCGGGGGAGTTGTGGAAACCGGCGAAAATCTCATTAATGCGCTTAGGCGTGAAATTATGGAGGAAACCGGGATAGAGATAACCGTGGGGCGGCTTTTCTGCTTATGCTCCAACACGGCGGGTCATGCAGGGTACGGGGGCGTGAAATACATTCCCACAAAGGTAATGGCGGATTTTATCTGCACGGGAGAGGGCGTGCCACGTCCCTCGGAGGAAAATTCCGAGAGCGGCTGGTTTTCCCCGGAAGAGGCGGCAGAGATGATAGTCAACCCTGCGGAGAGAAAACGGTTCGGGGTCTATCTGGAAAAGCGTGAACGTCCGGTGTATCTGGAATATGTGGTGAAGCCGGAGTTTATACTTAAAACGGAGATCGAAATTTGAGCAGTGGCAAGAATTTACGGCAAAGGAGTGATGGACATATGAGAAAAATGAAGCGAATTTCTGCTTTTGGGGTCTTTACGGCGTTATGTATCTTTTTGGCAATGCTGACGGGCTGCTCGGAGAGTGTACCGCAGGAAACTGTTACTCAAAGCGAAGAGCAGAGTGTTTCTGAAATGCGGGAAACACACGATATGCAGGAAAGAGAAACAATATCAACCGAGGAAGAGACGGGGGAATATGTTACTATCGGTGATGAGGAATATTCGATTGATTTGACGGAGCTTGTTCTGAGCTACAATTGGCTTACAGATGAGGATATAAAAGATATCGGCAAAATTACAAAGCTGACAAAGCTTGATCTGACCGGTAATTATATAACTGATCTCAGTCCGCTTTCAGGGCTTACCAATTTGACAGAATTAAATCTCGAGGACAATGAGCTAACCGATATAACTTTTATTTCCGGGCTTGAAAATTTGACGGAATTATATCTTTTCAATAACAACATAAGTGATATAACTCCCATTTCCGAGCTTGTAAATCTGACGGAGCTGCGTCTTTCCTGTAATAATATAAGCGATATAACTCCCGTTTCCGAGCTTACAAATTTGACAAAGCTGGAAATCGACACTAACAAGATAAGCGATATCAGGCCTCTTTCGGGGCTTACAAATTTAAACTGTCTGGTTTTTTATGATAATCCTATAAGAGATATATCCTCTCTTTCAGAACTTACGGAGCTTACGACACTGGGATTTGACACTTACGATTCAACCGATATAAACCTTCTTTCGCATTTTACAAAGCTGAAAGAACTGAATATTAACGAGCTTTACGAAATGACAGACGAGGAAAAGGAGCATCTTAAAAATATGCTCCCGAACTGTAATATATATTATTTTATATTTAACTAAATTTTACGGAGGTAATTATTATGAACCATTTACTGAAAATGTCCGACCTTAGCAAGGAGGATATAATCGACATTCTTAACCTGGCAGACCAGCTCAAATATGAGCTCAAGCACAATATCCCCCACAAGCATCTGGAGGGGAAAACTCTCGGAATGATCTTCCAGAAATCCTCTACACGTACAAGGGTCTCCTTTGAAACGGGAATGTATCAGCTGGGAGGAAATGCGCTGTTTTTATCCTCAAAGGACTTGCAGATAGGCAGGGGCGAGCCTGTGCAGGATACTGCCCGTGTGCTTTCCCGCTATCTTAACGGAATTATGATACGCACCTTTGAGCAAAAGGAAGTGGAGGACCTGGCGCAGTTCGGAAATATCCCCATAATAAACGGACTTACCGATTACTGCCACCCCTGCCAGGTGCTTGCCGACCTTATGACGATACGGGAGTACAAGGGGCAGTTTGAGGGTCTTAAAATGTGCTACATCGGGGACGGAAACAATATGGCAAATTCCCTTATCGTAGGCGGTCTGACCGTGGGCATGGAGGTTGCGGCGGCGTGTCCCGAGGGATACCGTCCTGCTGATGATGTGCTGGAGTTTGCAAAGGGTTATGGAGATAAGTTCACGCTGACAGATAAACCTCTGGAGGCGGCTGCAAATGCAGATGTGCTGTTCACGGACGTCTGGGCTTCCATGGGACAGGAGGGCGAAGCTGAGATCCGCCGCAAGGCCTTTGTGGGGTATCAGATAAACGACGAGGTTATGGCGGCTGCAAAGCGGGACGCTATGGTTCAGCACTGTCTGCCTGCTCACCGTGAGGAGGAGATAACTTCCAAGGTATTCGAGGAGCACGCCGCAGAGATCTTTGAGGAAGCGGAAAACAGGCTGCACGCTCAGAAGGCTGTCATGGTCAAGCTGATGAAGTGATTCGGAAAATAAAAAATTGAGGCAGGAAACAGGAAGAACGCGTTCTTCTTGCTTCTTGCCTTTGAGCATAAATGGGATTTACTCCATTTATGCATTCTTGCCTCTAATACCGATCAAGCCGATAAGCCGGGTTCTGTCGTGTGCGGAAATCTATCTGAGCGAATCGTCGCCGAAACGCTTTAGCCGTCATTACAGTACGCCTGCCGAGCAGACATTGACGCACTGCACCAATAGACGTTGCATCGGATAGGGTTTACATGGCAGCAATGTCTCCATTGCTCCGGTGAGCTCTTGCCTCGCCTTTCCACCCTTACCGCATTTTTGAAAATGCGGCGGTATATCTCTGTTGCACTTGCCCTAAGGTCGCCCTCGGCTGCCGTTAGCAGCTATCCTGCTCTGTGATGCCCGGACTTTCCTAACGCCTCATAAAAAGGTGTTCAACCGCATAGCTTGGTCGGTAGGTTTATTATAGCATATTTCAGTGAAAATGTCAAGGAATATTTAAGTATTCTTTTTGATAAGTTTTTTGCTGCAATTCCGACAGGTTCACTGTAACATATGGAATCGGACAGTTATCTACAGTAAAATTCAGCACTGTCAATCAGTATTTCGGAGGTGAAGCAATTATGTTTCCTGAGCAATTGGACGGAGCAAAGGTTCTCTATTTTACGCATAAAAACGAATACGGCGCAATATCCTGTACGGCAGACGAAACAGCTGCACATATTAAATATCTGGCAATATGTAAATATACCGACAGCGACAAGTACTGTTTGTTTTACTGCAATGAAAATAAAGAGGTTGAAACCGATGATTTATGGGACTCTGTCAGTGAGTGTATGAACATGGCCGATAGTTTCTGCGGCAGAAAGATCTCATGGATAAAAAAGTGATAACTAAATCATTGTCACAATACACAGTGAAAAGGTATTTTTGATTGTTTGATTTCTAAAACAATGTAATATTACTATTTGTAATATTATACTATAAGTAAAACAACAATAAATATAATTTTTGCAAAACAGACAAAAATCTTCCCGAAAAAAACTTAAAAAAATTAAATTTCATAAAACCATTGATTTTTATGGGGAAATGTGTTATACTGTATAATATGTACAAGTATGTGTGTCAGACGGACGGCCGGAATAGCTGTCTGACAAAAGGAAATAAGATAACGGAGGAACATAAAATGCCTTATCCTATCATTACCCCCGATTATTACGGGGAGCTTACGGACAAATCAAATTTGCAGAATGAAAACGTGGAATATCTGGTGCTGACCAGCCCTGCGGCGGTGGAGTATGTTTTCAAGCTGAACAATGAGAGGGTCATCCACACTCTTATGAATGCAAAAAAGCCCATTGCCTACAGAATGACCAGCTTACAGCCCGAGCTGGAGGAGGAGTATTCCAAAAAGGGACAGGAGCTTATTGACAAGACCCCTATTTTAAAGCATTACTGGAATCTCAAAATTCTGACCATGAACATTATTCAGGACAGAAGTTTTGTGTTTGAAAAGAGAATGCTGCTGCTCAACTATGCTTATAAGACGGTTCAGGGGATCATTGACAAGGGCAGGGAAGAACTTATTCCTCAGTTTGTGGCAGATTACACAAACGCCCCTCATCACAATGATATTATGGAATATTTCAAGGAGATAAAGCCGGGGTTCGGGTTCAGCATGGGGGAGGCTATCAGCCTGCTGTCGGCGCTGCCCGAGTCGGAGGATATGAGCAAGCTCCGGTGGTCGGTTTACAAGAATGCAGGGATCCCTCACGGGACGACCAGCTTTGAGTACAGCGATGAGAAATACCTGCCGCTTAAAAAAGCTTATCATGAGGATTTCCTGAAAGGACGGGAGCATTACATTGAAAATGTGATGGTAAACTATGTATGGAGCTATTGTATGCCCTTTGCGGATTACAATATGAGCGTGTGGGATAATTTTGTATTCTTCAATGTGCTGTTTAATCTTATTAAGGTAACGCTGACCTGCTATACCTACGACCGTGAGGACAAGGACGAAGCGTTTGCATTTGTTATAAAGACTCTGGATACTGCCTTGCAGGTAAGCAGGGGCAACACTGCCCGCCATATTGCGGAAACTCTGAAAAATCAAGGGTATAACAACAACGGCGATATGGCAATACTGTCTATGAGCTGATAATGTGCTGTCGGTAGTGTACAGGTAGACGTCAGCATTTTTGAGCAAACATCATTAGGAGGCTTTTGCGGGAAACAAAGGCAGTGAGCATTTCTCTTGCTTCCTGCCTCCGGTCTCTTGCTTCCGGGAGGTTAATTCTGATATGGATTCATCGCTTATTCTGCTGCTGAAAAAATCGGCGGAGGAAATAAGAAAATCGGTCATAGGCAAGGACGATATTATCATAAAAATACTTATGACTGCCTGTGCGGGCGGTCATATTCTGCTTGAAGATATTCCGGGGGTGGGAAAGACTACTATGGCGGTGGCCTTTTCCAAGGCACTGGGGCTTGAGTATAACAGAATGCAGTTCACGGCAGATGTTATGCCTGCGGATGTGACGGGCTTCTACATACCGAACCGTGCCACAGGGGAGTTTGAATGGAAAGCGGGAGCGGTTTTCTGCAATCTGTTTCTTGCGGATGAGATAAACAGGACCTCCAGCAAAACCCAGTCCGCTCTTCTGGAGGCAATGGAGGAGGGGGCTGTGACGGTGGACAGCGTTACAAGAAAGCTGCCCGAGCCGTTTATAGTGCTTGCTACCCAGAACCCCACGGGGTCGGCGGGAACGCAGCTTCTGCCCGAATCTCAGCTGGACAGGTTTATGATAAAGCTCAGCATGGGTTATCCCACGGCGGGAGATGAGGCGAAGATCTTAAAGGCGAAATCCTCCAAGCGCACAGCGCCAGTGGTACGTCCCATAATGACGGCGGAGGAACTGATAAAGCTGCGCAGTGCTGCGGAGAATATTTTTGTAAGCGATGAGATCTACGATTATATTGCGAGGCTTTCGGCGGCTACACGCACCGACAGCAGGCTGGAGCTGGGGGTAAGTCCCCGGGGTTCGCTGGCGGCGGCGGCTATGGCACGGTGCGCTGCCATGTTCAAGGGGAGAAACTTTGTGCTGCCCGAGGATGTGGGATATGTTTACGCCGATGTATGCGCTCACAGGGTTATACCTGCCAAGGTCAAGGGCAGGCGTCCCGATGACGGCGAGGTGCATGGACTGATTTCAAATATTTGCAGGGCGGTGAAAGCCCCAAGTATAGCGAACAATTAATAATTATTCTATGGACTTGACAAAGGCGGCAAATTTAAATTAAAAAAATATGAGTCGGCGGTGAACGGGCAGGGGTTATCTTCTAACCTCTTACCTCTAACCTCTAAAAGGAGTTGTTTTTATTATGAATATTTGGCATGATATTGAACCGGACAGAATTACGAGGGATAATTTCTACTCGGTAATCGAGATCCCCAAGGGCAGCAAGATGAAGTATGAACTGGACAAGAAAACAGGGCTTTTGCGGCTGGACAGAGTTTTGTACACCTCCACCCATTACCCTGCGAATTACGGCTTTATCCCCCGCACCTATGCGGAGGACGGCGACCCTCTTGATGTGCTGGTGCTTTGCTCGGAGCCTATCGAATCGCTGGCGCTGGTAAGGACTTATCCTATAGGGGTAATATCCATGCTGGACAACGGTGCGCCCGATGACAAGATTATCGCCATTCCCGCCAATGACCCCACCTACAATACATACAAGGACATAAGCGAGCTGCCCAGACATATTTTTGATGAGATGTCTCATTTCTTCCGCGTTTATAAGCAGCTGGAGGGTAAGGAAACTTCTATTGACGAGATAAAGGACAGAAATGCGGCTGTGCAGATCGTTGACAAGTGCATTGACCGTTACATTGACGCATTCTGCAAGGGAAAGGTAAAGGAGAAGGCTCCCGAGATCCCGCGGGAAAAGGCTGAGGTTTAAGGAACTGCCGATCAAAAGCTTTTCCCACGCCGCAGGCGAGGGAAAAACATACCCATAGCCATTTGCAAAATCAAAAAATATTTATGTGTTTTGATAGGTGTTTCTTTAAGGAACTGCTGATTAAAGACTTTTCCCCGCCAACGGCGGAGAAAAAGTCTTGCCAAATCGCCATTTAAAGAACGGCATATTTTTTAAAATGATTTAATCAGCACTTCCTTAATATTACAACAGAGCGGTTTTCTTTCGGTTTATAAAACGGGGGAAAACCGCTGTTTTAAAAATATACGGGAAAGGAGCGTGCGGAATATGGCGAAGAAAACAGCGAACGTGGAGCTAACCGCCCAAGGCGAGGCTCGGCTTATGCGGACGGCGGAGGAAATGTGCGAGAGGGCATATGCGCCTTATTCGGGCTTTAAGGTAGGGGCTGCGATACTGACCGACGACGGCAGGGTATTCACGGGCTGCAATGTGGAGAACGGTTCTTACGGCTGCTGCATTTGCGCGGAGAGAACGGCGGCGGTAAAGGCTGTTTCCGAGGGGGCTTTGAAATTCAGGGCGGCGGCTGTTGCAAATGCGGGAGGCGGGCTTACTTATCCCTGCGGGATTTGTCTGCAGTTTATGAGCGAGTTTGCGGAGGACGGCTTTTGCATTATTATGCGGGAAAAATCGGGGAATATTGTGTCCCACCCTATTGATGAGCTGCTGCCGAGAGGGTTTAAGCTGAGATAATATTTAACAGCGATCGGGAAGTATGTTTTGCATAATCTATAAAAAATTTAATTTGAAAAGGATGGAGAATAGATGGCAGTACCTACATTTTATGAATTTATGCCCTATATTATCGACTGTTTGGGCGATAAGAACAGCCACAGCTCTAACGACATTCATGAATACTGTGCAAATCGGGCAGGCTTGAGCGACGCCGACAAGACCGAAACCACATCAAGAGGTATTCCAAAATACCGTCACCGAATAGCTTGGGCACGGACATATCTGAAAAAGGCGGGACTTATAGAAAATCCTCAGAAGGGACAGTATATTCTGACCGAGGCGGGTGCGGCAGCCTATGAACAGGGTGCGGAATGCGTTACGCTGAAGTATTTGAAAAAATTTGATTCCTTCAATGAATTTTACGGCAAAGCAAAAAAACAAGAGCCGTCGGATAGAAGCGGAAATGTGCCTTTGGAAGAGGGCGAAAGCATAAGTCCGCAGGAGCAGATAGAAAATGCTCTAAACGAGCTTAACAGCGATCTGGCAGATGAGCTTATAACGGAGATAATGAAAATGTCTCCCTATGAATTTGAGCGGCTGGTGGTAAGGCTGCTTATTGCCATGGGTTACGGCAAGATGGAGGAAAACACCGAGGCAGTAACGGTAAAATCGGGGGACGAGGGGATCGACGGTATAGTCAGCGCTGATAAATTTGGCTTTGATTCCATTTACATACAGGCAAAGCAGTGGAAAACCGACAGCGTTGTGGGAAGTCCCGAAATTATGAAATTTTTGGGCGCACTGTCGGGACAGGGAGCTTCAAAGGGTATTTTCATTACCACGGCGAGGTTTTCCAAAGAAGCTGTGAAATTTGCCGCAAAGCAGCTTCACAGCAAGATAGTTCTGGTTAACGGAAAAATGCTTGCAAAGCTTATGATAGAATATGACCTTGGGGTTTCCACCGTTGCCACATACAGCATAAAAAGGATAGATTCGGATTTCTTTGATGAGTATATGTAATTCTTTTGGGGGCTGACAAGGGAGGAAAGCGAAATGAACAAACGAAAGCTGCTTAAAATACTGACTGTCGCTTTTGTTATATTATCGGTGCTGATGATAGGGGCTGCCATTGTTCTGCCTACTGGTAAAAGCTATACATATGAAAATAACGAGATAGTGACCCATTCCGTCCGCAGCGAATTTGCAAGTTTTTGCGCCGGAGTTATCCTGTTCGGCTGCCTTTGGTTTATAGGGCTCACGGCAGGGGAGGTTGCTTTGAGAATAAAGGAAGGGGCGGGGGCATTAAAGGTAATACTTGGAGGGCTGGGCAAGCTGCTGACGGGGTTTGTCTGCGGTTTTTTGCTGACAATTGCTATTATAATGGCAGAGGGGCTGTGGACAAAGGATGATTATTATCCCGAATGGTATATGTTCACCGACGGCAATCACACTATTGTTATTGAGGAAATGTCCTTTTTACTGGACGGGCGGGCAGAGATATATCAGATCATGGAAAATAACAAGGCTGTACCCATAAATATGTTTACCACCGATGACGGCGAGACAAACTGCGGACATTACAAAATGGAATGGACGGAGGAATATGTGGATATAACCTACAGAACCTTTGTCACGGCAGACAGCGTTAAAACGTTAAGGGTGAAATTTATTGACTGAAGCGGGGGATTCGGGCTATGTTTTCATATGAGGATTTTATTGACGGCTTATTGAAACATGATTTTGAAAAGGCAAAGAGGGAAATAGACAAGCTGTCTGTCGACAAGCGCAAGGAAACGATCTTACAGGCAGGGTATGACACGGAAAGCATTATCGTGTATACATTTGCCTGTTATCTTGCACAGGGTGACAGGTCTTACCATGAGGCGGCAGAGGAACTTATGCTTCATGTGTTTACCCATATTGAGGGGGCTTATTCTGCGGCGCTTTATCATTTGCGGCAGAGGTATGATAATGATACGGATAATTTGGACTATTTGGAAATGCTGCTGTTTTTTTGGAGCGTTCCCGAAAAGCTTATTGATGATGATGAGGCACTGAGAGCGGCGGAAAAAATTATCGAACGTGAGGCGGATAATAGGATCGCACTGAATGTTATTGCGAAAATTAATAAATCATCAACTTGAAAACGGAGGTAAATAAAATGGCTGTTACGGTAAATATCTACTACACCGGTGTAAACGGTAATGCAAGAAAATTTGCGGAGGAAATGGTTTCAAGCGGAATTGCGGACGATATCCGCGACGAGGAGGGAAATATCAGATATGAGTATTTTTTCCCCATGGAGGATAAGGAAACGGTTCTGCTCATAGACAGCTGGCAGGATCAGCATTCGCTGGATATTCACCATGCAACTCCCATGATGGAAAAGATAACACAGCTTCGTGAAAAATACGATCTGCATATGAGGGTGGAAAGATATACCCTCGATGAAAGCGGCATTCCCGAAAGTGACAAGAATTTTATAAAGGAATGAGCAATTTAAGATTTGCCCTTGACAAATTTGCCGTCACTGTGTTATAATTATCTTGCAGGGGGAGACACCCATAATAAAAAACGTATGCAAATTTTACATGAAACGGGAGAAAAAAGGGGATGACACCCATTACAAAAAACAACAAGTCAGAGGAAATCTTGCCTCTTGCTTCTGATTCTCTTGCTTCTGACAGCAGAACCGTCACTGTTCTTTCCGAGGACGGAAAGGAAATTGGCAGAACATACCCAAAAAGGGCGAAAGGCCTTGTTAAAAAAAGTCGGGCAGTTTTTGTGACCGACAATACGATCCGTCTGAATGACTGTCCGACGTGTGATAATACGGAGGATAATATGATGGATAATATTAATATAAACACCGAAAAAACTAATGGGTCCCTTGAAGTGGGCAGCGTGAAATATGTTTACCTGAAGCCGAAGAAATGGAAAAAGCACCCGGACGTACAGCGAACCACAATATTTGAACGTTTTTCAATTCCCGACCCTTTTGACGGGGACGGGGAAATGACGGACGTGCTTTCCACAGGCTCATGGAACGGGGCATGGTGCGAGATAACCAACGGTGTTGAGGTTCTGGAAAAGAACACCGAGTACAGGTTTGTTTTCTGGCTTAACGGCGGAGAAAACGACCGTTATAACGAGGTTTGTCAGCTCCATATAATTTTCACCGACGACCCTGTGAATATGCCCCTGACCGATTGGGACAACAAGCTTTGCTATAAGCTCAACAGAGGCTATATAAAGCCTCTCAAACGCTGCAATGGCTGGGAGCTCTATTCCGTTCCCTTTAAAACGGGGGATAAGGATTTTGTGCAGCTTCGGTTTGTTTCCCAATATGCGCCTATGGCTGTAATGGAGGCAAAAGCCCCGGAGTATTATGCAGATCTGCCCGAAAGCCTTGACCCGTTTGCGGAGGAACGTCCTCAAAGGCATAATATAATTTTCGAGGACGGCTGGCCGACCAATCAGTGGTATTCCACGGCAAATCTGATGAAAAAGCACCGTACGGAAAAGCCTATGGGTAAAACATCGGCAGCACCAACGGCAATTACAGCTCCCGCAGACCTCATTGACCCTTCGGAAACGGCTCGTTTGATTTCCGACGTTGTGGCGGAAAATCTCCGCTCGGAAGAGATCATTTCGGCGATCACCGAAAATCTGAGTATGAGTGCGCTGGCAGAGGCGATTGCGGAAAATCTTGATATGGGGGCTTTGTCTGCTGCCATATCGGAGAATATTGAGATCGACAACGATACCGTTGCTCAAATGGCTGCGGATATGATCGACCTTGACGACATTGTCGAGAAAGTTAAAAATGAGATAATCGGTGAGCTTAAAGGATAGGTTTTTTATCCGTCAATTAAATATTGACCGCCTGTACCGGATTCGGTGCAGGCGGTTTTTTGGTTCTGAATTACAAACTGTGTAAATGCATTTTCTAAGGAAAAAATGTCAACACT
>CAMWIR010000013.1 GCA_947174365.1 uncultured Ruminococcus sp.
TAACATCGCTGTATTTTTCGGTTAGCACTTCGGAAAAAATGGTTACGGGAGGCTGTATTGAACGGCTTTGGGGGAAAGAGCATATAGAGGATATCATATGCGGGAAAAAATTTGTGATCTCTCCGAAGTCCTTTGCTCAGGTGAATCCTGTGCAGACAGAGGTTTTGTATGAGCTTGCTGTAAAATATGCCGATATAAAGCCCACGGACACGGTTATTGACGCTTACTGCGGCATTGGCACGCTGACGGCTTTGGCGGCAGGGCGGGCAAAATATGTTTACGGGTGCGAGATAAACGAGGCGGCTGTTACGGACGGACAGAGGAATCTTCAGCTCAATGATATAAGCAATGCGCGTATCGTATGCGAGGACAGCGGGAGATTTTTAGAGGAATTTCGTGAGAGCGGTATGACGGCGGATACGGTCATTTTAGACCCGGCGAGGGCGGGGTGTGACAGACGGTTTTTGGCAAATCTGGTACAGATCGCTCCGGGACGGATAGTTTACGTTTCCTGCAATCCCGAAAGTCAGGCAAGGGATGTGTTTTATCTGGTGCAGAGAGGGTATAAGATTAAAAAACTTACGCCTGTGGATATGTTCCCGTGGACCGGGCATGTGGAGACGGTTGTCCTGCTTTCCAAGGGAAAGATCGAGTCGAAAAAGGTCAGAGTGGAGTTCTCGCTTGAGGACATGGATATGTCGGATCTTCAAAAAGGAGATGAAACTGGGGAAAGAATATTAAATCCCCATCAAGAAAGGAGAGACTACCATGGGTGAAAAAGTGAATATTCAAGGGTACTTAGAATATGTACATGCACCGTGGGGCAAATTGTTTTATAAATTAGCATGGCATAATATAGAATGCAAGGGAAAAAGAATTCTTGATTTTGGAAGCGGTTTTGGATATACAGCAAATCATTTCGCTAAATACAATAATGTAATTGCCGTTGAGCCGAACAAAGAAATGTTAAAACATCAATTTACCGATAATCACTATGAGCAAATCATTGGTGGTATTGAGGCTATAAAAAATATGCCAAGTCAATCTTTTGATGTGATCATTTGTCATAATGTCATGGAATATCTGAATGACAGGGAAGAGCTATTATTTGAATTTAACAGACTATTAAAAACTAATGGCTTTATTTCAATTATTAAGCATAACAGAGCAGGAAAAATAATGCAGAAAGCTGTGTTTGAATATAATATTGATGAGGCATTAAAGCTATTAGAAAATGGAAATGCAGAATCTGTTAATTTTGGAACGATAAATGAATATGATGATTACGAGTTAGAAGAATACTGCAGAGGTATGCTCAAAATACATAAAATTTATGGCTTGCGCATTTTTTATGCTTTACAGCGAAATGAACTAAAGACTGGAGATGAATGGTTTTCCAATATGTATGCTCTTGAATGCAGAGCAGAGGAAATTCCTGAATTTAGGGATATCGCATTTTTTCATCACATTATTCTCCGACAAGCAAAATCTGCAAAGTAAAACGTATCGATAGTTTAAAATATCTCTGTGACAGTCATTTAGTTTGAAATTCATATTCCCTCCCCCTAATATGCGAGTAATTAAACGATATCCCATGTAAAAGGAAACCGCCTTACATGCCACAAATGGCTTTGTAATGCGGTTTGTGGCATTCATTGACACAAAATATTTCACATTAAATTACAATTTAACACACTTTTTGGTTTATATAGCTCGCGATAACTTTTCCGCTTGATTCAACTATAAATTTTGATACGGAACCGGCGCAGCCGTTAAATCTGAAATTTGCTCTATCTTCAAGTGAATATCCCATAAGCATGGAGTGCAGAAAGCTCAATGTGGTGCCATGAGAAACGATCAGTATCCTCTCAATGTTATTTGAGATTATCTCCCGATAAAAAGCATACAAACGGTTCCATAGATCACGATCGGATTCCGCGTCCTCAAAGGGTTTATAATCGGGGTCGTAAATATTGCCCGCCGGCTTTTTGTGAATGTTGTACCATTCGCGCGATTGACCGTTTCCTAAGCCTGCGTTTACTTCACGTATAGTATTGGTTATTTGTGGTACAATTTTAAGATTTTTATTGATTTCATCTGCGGTCTGCACGGCTCTCTTCCGATCGGAAACATACATATTGAAGCATTTATCGCAATCCTCATAAAGAAGCCATTTTCCTATTTCATATGCCTGCTTTTTTCCTTTATCGGTAAGCTCCCAGTCTGCCCACGCACCTATCATACCGTTGATATGATGTATTGACTCCGTATGCTGAACCGTTATTATTGTTTTTCTTTTCTTTTTTGCAAAAAAAACTTTTACTATACCTTCGGCGGCTTCATGTCCAAACCAGCCTTCGCCCGAATACTCTTTCGGATAAAGTCGGTGCAAATCTTCTTTTTCCGTATTGGAAAGCTCCGAAAAATCGTTTATGCCGCTGTTTTCAAGAACTCCCACCAGCTTATGGTCTCCGTCATTGCGGCGAAATACTCCGATGATCTTTACACGTTCCTCATCTCCCAATTCATATTCTTTATCGGTCATTATAATAACATCAAGGTGCTCACAAGGCGGTGTACCGGACTCCTTTATCCAACCGTAAGGGTAATGCTGTCGGACGTTTCTTACATAAGAAAGACTGTCGCAATCCTTTTCGATAAATGAATCGGTTTGCGGAACGTACTTCATTCGCTTGCGATATGCAGAAGTTTGTTCAATTTTAGCTGTATAGATCATTTTTATTCTCCCTTTCCACTTAATAAATATTGTGTTATAGATATTTTAGCAGATTTTGGCGGGTATATCTTGATGATTTGAATAAATTTTATTGATTTTGATCTATTAACATTAAAGACAAAGGTTTAAAAAATGAAATGCAATAAACGAAGAATACTATTTTGTTTCGGAAGAAATAAGGAGAGGCTTGAACAGTCTCTCCCAAAATTGATAATAAAGGTACTCCGATACCAAAAGACAACAAAAGAAATCATTTAAAAATATTGTGGATTGCTTAGGAGTTTTTGGTTTTTCGTATATATGCTATTAAGAACTTTTTCTCTTTCATATATCGGTCGCATACCAAATTTCTCCTTTTTACTTAGTATGCGGCGTATGGTTTCATTTTATTCTGTTCTCAAAACGAGGTGCAGTCACAAGCCTCATTTTGGTCTGTCTTTTTTTGAGGGTGCAGGTTTTACAGTTTCATTTTTATGTATCCTTTATTTTGAGGGCTGTACCAAATATTTTTTCGGGGGAGTTCGAATCCATTATTGTGTCGAAAATATCTGCGGAAGTGCAATCCTTTTTTTCACAAGATTTATGCCCACAAATGGCTTTGCACAGCCGTTTGTGGGCATAATATCTTTTTGGTTACTTTTATATGGTCGGAGTGACGGGACTTGAACCCACGGCCTCTACCACCCCAAGGTAGCGCGCTACCAATCTGCGCCACACCCCGACATTTTAGAGTTTATCTTTAAGCGACTAATATAGTATATCACATTTTTTTTGATTTGTCAAGAGGCAAAGCAATATTTTTATGGGTATTTTTCCCCGAAATATCGGGATTTTTGCAAATTAACAAATTATTTACAAAATTACAAGGCAGGAAAGCATATCTTCCTGCCTCCCTGCCTATAAAACTTATCCGCCTATTCGGGAATCATTTCTATGAACCCATCTGTGATCCCATAGGTCACAAGCCCGGACTTCACTGCATTTTCCTCAACATATTCTGCAAACTCTCCAGTAACATCCTCGCCTACCTTGAAAATTTTCCCCAGAATATTAATATACCCATTCTCGTAAATGGTCATCACATAATCCCCGTTACCGTCCATAAGAGCGTAAACACTAAGTCCCATATCCATAGGCGGATTTATTTCGGGGGCAGTGTACTTGCGCATGGTCAGCATATGCTCCACACGTTCGGGCAGGTCTGGCAGGGTATATTCCATATGCTCCGAAGCCGAAACCACATCTCCCGAATAAAGCTTTTGGGGCATTTTTCTGCCGTAAAAATCCGTATCACTAAGAAAACCGTCCAGACTGTCGGGCGTATAAATATAATTCCGAAAGCCCGTATATTTTCCGTCCGCCGTGATAACTGCCACCATGTAATTTTCATTGATCCCGCTTATACTGTAAACTCCTATGGGCATGGAAAATTCCCTGTCGGTGTAAACATCATAGCCCAGAAGCTCGCCCTTATTTGGAGAAAATGCCAGTTCTGACCTATCGAATTTTTCGGTGGTAATGCTGTACTCACTGTCATGCCAACTAAGGCGGGTGAACCGCTCCATATCGCTCATATCCTCCCAGTGGGGGATAAGCATATCCTCCATTAGTGGCAGACCCGTAAGGTCAACGGTCGTGTCAAGGTCATGGACTGTGGTGACCTCATGGGGCACAGAAGTGGTTTCGGTAAAATCCTCCACTCCTGTATAACCCCCGGGCGGCGGTATATAGCCCTCCTCGGTCAGAATGGGGGGTACAGTGACAGCAGCCTCGGTCATATTCTCCGTACCCAAAAGGGCAGGAAAGATAACAGAGTCAACACCCGCAGTCGTTATCGAACATCTCACTTCACAGGTTTCATCACCTATAATTATTTCCGTCAAAGTATTTGCCGTATATTCCGGCAGCCCCGGCATATCTTGCATACATATGCTGCCCGTTTCCGGGACTTCCATTCTTGTTTCGAGGATAGTTTCCGAAGTCCTTGAAACAATATCCTCTTCACGCAAATTCACCGCCACCGCTGCAATAAGTGCAATGCAAGCCGCCGAAGCCGCAAACGGCAGCACCCTGCGCCAATGCAGCCGCCCTTTGATATGTTCGCTTTCCTCCAGCAATTCCTCATCCACAGCGCCCACGGCACCGAATAAATCAAGACCAGTCACCCTAAAAAGCCCTCCTTTCTGAGATATTCCCGCAGCTTTTCCCTTGTGCGGTGCAGGGAGACCGAGGCGGCGTTTTCGGTAATGCCGCAGCGTTTTGCAATATCGGACACGGCCTCCGTAAAGAAATACCGCCGCAGAAAGATCTGCCTGTCCCGCAGGGGGATTGTCCGCAGAAAGCGGTTTACGCAGTCCCCAAGCAGCTTTGCATCGAAGTCGTCCTCCACGCCCGAGCTGTCGGGAATGCATTCGCCCAGTTCTTCCACCGACAGGACAAACTCTCCGCCGCCCCGTTTTTTCGCACCCTCCCGCCGCAGTCTGTCAAGGGAAAGGTTGCGGGTTATTTTGGCAAAGAACATTTTAAGTATTTCGGGGCATTTCGGTGGAATGGCATTCCATGCGCAGAGCCATGTATCGTTCACGCATTCCTCCGAATCCTCACAGCTGCAAAGGATATTGTTTGCCACCGCATAGCAGTATGCGCCGTATTTTGCGCTTGATTCCTCAATTGCCTGTTTGCTGCGTTTCCGATACAGTCCGATTATATCGCTGTCGCTTAAAAATCCCTCGCTCATATGACCGCCTCCTTTATCCGTCTCTGATATAATAGACGAAAGTTATGCGAAAATCTTACAGGTTTTTTGAAATTTTTTCGGGAAATTTTTTGCTGTCTGCGGCAGTGTATGCATTCACAGAAAGTTTACATTTATGTATTTCCGAACTTGCCATACTGTTGTCAACTTTGTTGTGGTATAATTATAGCGGATTCTCTCAAACGCCGCTGTGGCTGTTTTGCCTCATGCGTCGGGGAGATAGCTATAAACATTGCTTCCTTAGAATAATTTTTTGAAAAGGGTGAAGAAAATGAACAACGAAAAAGCAGACTTCTTTTGGAAAACCATAGGCACCCACGGGGTCATGATACTGTCCACAAGCGCAGAGAACAAAGTTTCCTCCCGCCCCGTCAGTACGGTAGTTTTCGGAGAACGTTTCTATTTCCAGACAGACGAAAACTATCACAAATACCGACAGATCAAGGCAAACCCCAACGCCGCCTTGTGCTGCAAGAATATTTCCGTGCAGGGAGTTTGCACGGATCTTGGTAAGCCAAAGGAAAACCCCGATTTTATGCGGGCTTTGAAAAGGCATTTTCCATTGGCGGCGGCTCGGTATTCGGCGTTGGAAAGCGAACGCGTCATAGAATTTTCCCCGACCCTTGCCTATCGCTGGGTGTATGAAAATGGACAGCCGTTTACGGAATACTGGGACTTCAAAGAGGGGACGTATAAGAAAATCAAAATGTACTGATATGCATTTGCGTTGACGTGAACATAATTATTGTGTATAATTAAATTATAACATATACTGCTCATTTGCGCAAATTGATTCTTTCCGAATTACAGTGAAGTGTACCGTGCCCGTTTGGCCGCATATCAAAAATCAACATAAATGAAAGGATATATAAAATTATGAAAACTGCAAAAAAATTGCCCGAAAAAATGGACTACAAAAAAGCTTTCAAAGAACTGTATATGCCGTCCTCCAAGCCCGCCGCCGTGGACGTTCCCGAAATGACCTTTATCGCCGTAGACGGAAAGGGTGACCCTAACAATAACCCCGATTATCAGGAATCCATTGAGATACTTTACGGGCTTTCCTTTACCGTTAAAATGTCAAAGCTTGGCAGTGCGCAGATAGAGGGATATTTCGAGTATGTCGTACCGCCGCTGGAGGGGCTTTGGCAGACGGACGGACAGCCTGTGGTTGACAATATTTTCGATAAAAGCAAGCTTTGCTGGACGTCTATGATCCGTCAGCCGGAATTTGTGACGGAGGACGTTTTTGAGTGGGCTAAAAATACGCTGGGTAAAAAGAAACCGGGCCTCCGACTGTCAAAGGCACGGCTTATGACCTTTACCGAAGGGCTTTGCGTTCAGGCAATGCACAAGGGTTCATATGACGAAGAAGCGGCTACTATAGGTAAAATGCACGACTTTATGAAAGTGAACGGTTTCGCCGAGGATTTTTCGCAGGAAAGACAGCACCATGAAATATACCTTTCCGACCCCCGCCGATGCGCTCCCGAACGGCTGAAAACGGTCATACGCATTCCGGTGCGGACAGAGGCAGGAAATAAAGAAGCAAGCGGCAAGAATATAATCCGGTAAAAATTGCAGCAGCATTATACGGCAATGGAATTTGTGCAGATACCGTCTGCACAAATTCCATTGCCTTCAAGGTGAGTACAGATCGATAGAAATTTATCTGCATAATTTATGATCGTTTTATCAGATATCCAAAGTTATGCGTTCCCGTGAAATTTTCCCAAACCTGCGGTTCCTGATTGGTAAAATATGATCTGTAGACAACAGCTAAATTATTTTTTTCACACATTTTCATAATGTCGCTTTCTTTTACAGCGGGGTCTTCAAGGTAATCTATGATAATTAAATACTTATATTTCATTGTGATTATTTTTTCAAGCAGATCCTCAAACGTATTGCCAAACTTTGCAGCCTCGCCAAGAAGTAAATGAGCTATAATTATATCATATTCACTGATAATAGTATCAACGCATATATCTTTTTCGATCACACTTATATTTTGGTTGTGATCTGTGATTTCTTTTATTGAGTTAATTTTTCTTGAATCACCCGGGTATACAACAGCGTCAATAGGAACATCGGAAAATAAATTTGCAATTACAGACAGACTTGTCCTCCCGCTGCCTGCGTCAAGTATGCTTGTAATGTTTTCTCTTTTTATAAGGTTAAGAAAATCATTTAAAATTATTCTATGCCCTTTCATTGTTTGGACAGCAAGCTCTCTGCCGTTCACCGTTTCCATATATTCGCTTGTATTCATCAGCACAGATATTTCAGCCCCTTTCGTTTTTTTATTATAACATATTTCAAAATAAAATGCAACGGGAAAATTATTTTTAGTTAAAATAAACAAAATCCGATTTTGTCGGTGACATTTAAGGGTTCAAAAAGATTTATATAACAGAAAAACGTTTTTCGGAGAAAAATAAAAGCGAGGTGACGAAATGACGGAAAATACGGCTGCAAGCGATAATAAGCTTGCAAGCGCCGCAGCGGCGGAAAAGTGCCGGGTCACAGACAGATCGGAGTTTGAAGAGATAGCCCGGGAAAGTATGCAGCGGCTATACGCTCATGCCGCGGTGATAACAGGCTCGAAGCAGGACGCAGAGGACGCTGCCGCAGATGCGATATACCGTCTGCTTATACGCAAAAAGCCCTTTGAGAGCCGTGAACACGCTAAGGCGTGGCTTATAAGGGTGACGGTGAACGGGGCGCTTAAAATGAAGAACAGGCAGCGGCGGTTTTCGGGGGAGGACAGTGCTGCGGAAAATCTGTCGGTGGAATTCGAGTACCCCGAGCAATCGGAGGTCATGGAGGCGGTAATGAAACTGGACAGCGGCAGCAGGGCGGTAATAATGCTGTTTTATTTTGAGGATTATTCGGTAAAGGAAATCGGGAGGATACTTAAAATTTCCCCCTCGGCGGTCACGTCACGGCTTTCGAGGGCAAGGGGCAGGCTGAAAGAAATGCTGAAAGGAGATTATTTTAATGAGTGAATTCAAAAGATATTTTAAAAGTGCGGCAGGGTGCATTGTAACCGACAGGGACATTGTAAGCGAAGCGGCACAAAGGGCTGAGCAAAGCTGCGGAGCGGGTCGGAGGGCAGGAAAGCTGCGCCCTGCCGTATGCGCTTTGCTGGCGGCGGCTATGATCTGCGGAACAGGCGTGTCGGCGGTGAAATACGGCTGGTTGAATGTGGTTTTCGGGGACAGCGGAAATGTTATCCTGGAAAACCCCTCGGACTATTCCCTTGAAATAAGCGGGACGGAAACGGAATGCAGACTGCCCGACGGGGAAATAAGCCTTAATGAAGTTATTTGCGACGGCGAAACTGCGTACATCAATCTGCGGTTGACGGGAACGACAGAAGAGGATATACAAAAGTATGCGGATTTTGCGAGAATTTACCCACGTCTCACCACTGCTGACGGGGCGTTCAAAAGCACCACGCAATCTTTTAGCGTAGGCGTCACAGATCACGGGGAGGATTTTGTGGAAATGTATGCCTCTGTAAGCTCTGCTGACGGGATAGACAAAGGCGATAGAATAGACTTTAAGTTCTTCAATTTATCCGAAGAAATGACCATTCCCGATGAAAATTACGATTTCCGCATTGCCTTTGATGTGGCGGAAGAACCCACAGATCTGACAACAACATTGTCCGTGAACAAGGACGTGACCTTTGAAAGCGTTAAATATAACAAGGTTACACAAATGACCGTGGACAGCATTCTCATTTCCCCCCTGACCTTTAAAATGTACGGCGCTTTAAAGGGCGAAGAGCCACATTCGGATATGCTTGGCGCAATAGCCGATCCCGATACCGTTACATTTGTAATGGCTGACGGCAGCAAAATCCCTATGTTGGATATGTGCAGCAGCTATGGCGGTTCGGGTAACGGAGACGGAAGCATTTATGTTAACGCATTCTTCAACCGGGTTTTCCCCGTGGACGACCTTGCAGGGATAGAGCTTGGCGGCAGCTATATTGAAGTTACCCGTTAAGTAAATCTATATAAAAATAAGCAAGATGCTGTAAGCCGTTACGGTTTACAAGCATCTTGCTTATTGCTTTAGGGAAACACCGATCATATGAATTTAATATTTTTATAAACATCCATGATAAAATCCTGTGAACAGCAGTTCCACAAATCTGTCTCTCTGCATTGCAATATTACAGCTTCCACAATTCCTCGGCATACTGCTTAACGGTTCTGTCGGAGCTGAACTTTCCTGCACAGGCTATATTCATCCAGCACTTCTTGCCGAATACCTCACGGTTCTTATAGTCGTACAGCGCACGAAGCTTGGTATCAACATATCCCTCAAGGTCTGTGAGCAGGAAATAATGGTCGGGCTTATGCCAGCTTGTGCCGTTGATGAGGGCGTTGAAAAGCTCCCCGAACATTCCCGTGTCACCGTCGTTGAATGTGCCGTCCACCAGGGTGTTTATTACACGCTTTACGCGCTCGTTGCGGTAGTAGATCTTCTCTCTTGGAGCATAGGTGGGCTTTACTGCCTCTATTTCCTCAACTCTTGCGCCGAAGATATATTCGTTCTCCCAACCTGCTTCTTCAACTATCTCAACGTTTGCGCCGTCGTATGTGCCGAGGGTAACTGCGCCGTTGAGCATGAACTTCATATTGCCTGTACCCGAAGCTTCAAGACCTGCGGTGGATATCTGCTCGGAAATATCCGCTGCGGGGATAAGCTTTTCCGCATAGGATACGTTATAATTCTGCACAAAAAGGACTTTCAGCTTATCACGTGTATCGGGGTCGTTGTTCACAAGCTTCGCAACCTCGTTGATATACTTGATTATGCCCTTTGCGCGCCTATAGGCGGGGGCTGCCTTTGCACCGAAGATAAAGGCGGTAGGCTGGAGGTCGGGCAGCTTGTTATCCTTTATCTGGAAATAAAGGTCAACGATAGAAAATGCATTGAGCAGCTGTCTCTTATACTCATGAAGCCTCTTTACCTGGATATCGAAAACAAAGTCGGGGGATATTTCCACTCCCTCATGCTCCTTGATATACTGACAAAGCTGAACCTTTTTCTCACGCTTGATGTCGGTGAACCGCTTGATAACAGAGCCATCGTTAACGAATTTTTTAAGCTCCGCCAGACGGTCGAGATCGGTCTCCCATCCGCTGCCGATCTTTTCGGTGATAAGCGCGGAAAGCTCGGGGTTGCAAAGTCCCAGCCATCTTCTGGGAGTAATGCCGTTTGTCTTGTTCTGGAAGCGGTCGGGGAATATCTCATACCAGTCTTTGAGCACATCCTTTTTAAGAATATCTGTATGGAGGGCTGCCACGCCGTTAGTGTGAGAGGAAGCGAATATAGCCATTCTTGCCATATGGATAACGCCGCCGTCAACTATAAGCTTGGAATTTATCTGCCCCTCGCTCTGGCCGATAGATTTAAGGTATCTCTTCAGGTGCTCGTTTATCATGAGGATTATCTCATAAACGGTGGGGATAACGCTCTTAAAGAGATCTATATTCCACTTTTCGAGAGCCTCGCCGAGAACGGTGTGGTTGGTGTAGTTGCAGGTCTTTTGAGCAATGTCGAATGCCTCCTTGAAGCTCATTTCCTCCTTGAACATAAACAGGCGGATAAGCTCGGGGATAGCAACGGTGGGGTGGGTGTCGTTAAGCTGGACTGCGTATTCCTCGGCAAAGTGAGAGAAATCGCTGCCGTGCTTTGTCTTATAACGTCTGATGATATCCTGAACGGAGGCGGAAACGAAGAAATACTGCTGCTTTAAGCGCAGTCTTCTGCCCTTGTCGGTGTTGTCGTTGGGATAGAGAACATCGTTTATAGCGTCCGCCATAATATTGCTTTCGGAAGCGCCCATATAATCCTGATCGTCAAACTTGCCGAAATTAAAGCCGGAAATGCTCTCTGCCTGCCAAAGCCGCAATGTGTTTATTGCCTTTTTGTCAAAGCCGATAATGGGCATATCGTAGGGCACTGCCTTTACGGTCTGATCTGCAAATTCCACGATAACAGCGTCATTTTCCGCACGGTAGCTCCATGCGTCCCCATAGTCGAGCCAGGGGTCGGCAGCCTCCTGCTGAAAGCCGTTGCCAATGGACTGCTTGAAAAGTCCGTATTTATAGCGAATGCCGTAGCCGTTCAAGGGAATGTCGCAGGCTGCCGCCGAATCAAGGAAGCAAGCCGCCAGACGGCCAAGACCGCCGTTTCCGAGAGAAGCGTCCTCGATCTCTTCCAGACAGGAAATGTCGACCCCATGCTCGGAGAAAATTTCCTTTGCCTCATTCAGAAGCCCTGCGCAGTAAAGGTTATTGAAAACCGCTCTGCCCATTAAAAATTCCGCAGAAAGATAATATGCCCGTCTGCGGCTGTTATGCCGCTGCTCGGTCTCGTTCCACACGGGAACTATTTCGCTCATGACCGCCCTTGCCACAGCGTCGTGAAGTTCTCGGGGAGATGCGCCCTTTATATCCGTGCGGGCGTCTGTCAAAAGATTTTCGGTGATCTTTTCCATAAACTGTGTTTTATCCATAATAAACCTGTTCCTCCTAAAAATATTTTCGGTCGCGGGATTTCTCCGAAATGTCACTCTATGCAGCCGCTGCCCCTTGTTTGACCGGAGTTTAAAATACGCTGCACTTTAAAATGACAAATATATTCTATTATAGTTTACCACATTTTTTTGTTAAAATCAATGATTTTGGAAAATAATCCCTCATTTTAACAAATTATTTACAGTTTATCCGGTATATGCCCGTCAAAATCACAAAAGTAACCACTTACCGAGGGGGCGAATAGTATAAAAACAGAGGCAGTATCTGTTTAATGTCTCTGAATATATAACTTCCAAAAGGTGCTCTGAAAGTGAATGAATTGTTGATAGCGCTTATTACAAGCGTGGATATATTTGCGGCGGTAATGGGGCTGTGCTGCAGCGGTATAAGGCTGCCGAAAAGATCTGCCGCCGTGGTGGCGTTTGTGGGGGCGGGGGTGCTGTGCGCTGCTGCCGCTTTGTCGGAATTTGCGGCGGGTATTTTCGGGGAATTTGCGGGGGCGGCATACATATCAAAGGGGATACTGTTAATTTTAGGCTTAAAGGCCGTATTTGACGGCATAATGGGTATTTCTTCGAAATCCCCCGACATTTCCCGAAAATCTCCCGATAATGCCCCGAAAGACCAAAAAGCCCCGAAAAAAAGGGGCAGCATATTCGACATAGCGGGCGCACCCGAAAAAGCCGACTGCGACAGTTCCTCGGAAATATCCCCCCGGGAAGCGGCGGTTTTAGGCGCAGCACTCTCCGCAGACTCGGTTTTTACGGGGATAAGCGCAGGCATGGGGGGACTTTCTCCCCCGCTGATTTTTGTTTTGTCCTTTATTTCGGGGATATGCGCCTGCGGCGGGGGAATTCTGGCGGGAAAGCTTGTCTGTCTGGGCTGCGGAGAAAAATTCCCCGCCGGGGTAATTACCGGAGCGGGGCTAATAATTATTGCGGTGTTTTTCTGAGGATATGCTGCTTAGGGATATATATCGGTTTCTTCTATCTCCTCGACAATTTCGTCAGAAACGTCCTCCGCAATATCCTCGGGAACGGCTTCTACAACGGGCACATCTCTCTCCACCCAATCGGCATAAGGGTCGTCGAGAATGACCTGTCGCCCTAAAAATTCCGATATAAGCTCCCCGAAATATTCCCTGCCCTCGGGGGCAAAGGGTATATTTTCATAAAGGTGCAGGCGGCTTTCCACATCATCGGGGGTTATGCCTGCCGCTGTCCATTCCTCGGGAGTGTGGTAATAGAGCCACCGGGGGGTGTAAAGCTTTTCGCCCTTTGCTATGGTATGCGCATTGGCATAAAGCCTGCCCAGCTCAGCTGTGTTCTCCGAATAGATGAGATCGAAAATTTCCGTAGAAAATCTAAGCTGCGGATCGTCGGAATTTATATAATATTCCATTGCCGCCTCCGCCTCTTCACGGGGTATGTCGAAGTCATGGATAAAGGAATACAGATTAGCATGACCCGACAGATCATCGGGAATGGGGTTCGCCTCCCGTTTTGCTTTGAACCAACCGTCCACATCTCTGTCACCGCAAAGAGCTCCGTCAATACCCAGCAATATGAACTGAACGGGGTCGTTAAAGGCCGACATTTCATCTCCGCCGCCCCCCTCGGGGATATGATAAGGCTCGGGCGGGGTTTTGGGCTTTTCCGATGTTTCGGATATTGCCGTTGTTACGGGTATTGCGGGTATCACGGATGTTGCAGGCGTTTCGGGTGTTACAGGCACTTCGATCGCTACCGGATGCTCCAATATATCCGGCACTGCCGACGTAAGGGGCGAGGCGGTCACGGAGGTGTCGGATACATCGGGCGTTCCCGGTGTCACAGGCACTCCGTTCACTCCCGGCAGCTGCGATATATCGGACTCCGAGGGCGTAAGAGGTGAAGCGGTTTCGGTGACGGTGGTTTCCCCGTTTTTCTCAATGCCCTCCTCCGCGGGAAGAAAATGTGTGCCTATAAATGCGCATAACAGGCAAGCCGCTGCGGCACAGAGCCATGAGGCAATTTTATACGGGCTTTTGCGGACAGGACAGGCAGGTGCACTCACCGCCTTTTCCAACTCGGCAATATAAGCCTCGTCAATATTTCCTATGCATTCAAGCAGCTTTAAAGAATTCATATAAGTTCCTCCTTTTCAAGAAATCTTTTTAAATCTCTGCGGGTCTTTTTCAGGCTGTACTTTACTTTGCCCGTACTTTGTCCCGTTTGACCGGCGATCTCGTCAATAGGACAAAGGGCAAAATACCGCATTAAAAATATTATCCGTTCATTTTTCTCCCTGCCTGCCAGAAAGGCGTTGACTGCGGCGGTAAGTTCCCTTTCCTCCGCCTCTTTGTCTGTTCTGCCAGAGCCCCCAATGACCTGCTCCAGTTCATCGACAGCAAGAGCATATTCGCCCCCTCCCCTTTTTTGCCTGTGCTTTGTGCGGTAAAGGCTTACGGCAAGGTTGCGGGTTATCCTGCCCACATAGCCCCCGAGGGCGGCGGGCTTGTCCGGGGGAACTGCGTTCCATACTCTAAAATAGGTATCGTTCACGCATTCCTCCGAATCCTCCCTGTCCGACAGTATATTCATGGCGATCTTAAAGCAGAATTTCCCGTATTTTTCCGCAAGCACGGTGATCGCCTGCTCCGAACGCGCGAAAAAAAGCTCAATTATTCCGCTGTCCTCCAAGCTTAATTCCTCCCTTAAATATATTTTCTGCTTTATTTAACGTCAAATCAATCAAAAAGGGCAATAACTTAAAGTAAAGTTTTTTGTGATAAATTGTGAACAAAGCAAACTATTCAAAAAAACTTCCCCGACAGATAAAAACACTTGAAAAATCCAAAGAAATATGCTATAATGTAAAAAAACAGACAGGGCAGTAAATTCCCGCTTCTTGCATCGGATTTTCTGCCTCCGAAAGGGGTTTGCCCCCAAAAATGAAAATTATAACAAATCCGCGCAAATCCTCCATACGCAATCAGATGATGGCAATGTTCCTGGTGGTAATACTGCCCATGTTTGCCGCCAGTATTTTTCTTCTGGTAAATATGCGTGCCACTGTTAAGGATGCGGCTCTGGATTCCGCAATGAACGATGCGGACAGTGTAAGATACCGTATCACCGACTTTATAGGCTCGACGGAAATGCCCCTTAACGAGCTTTCGGGTGATAAGGCTGTAAAGGATTTTCTCTCCGTTCCCCATACGGATAAAGAGGAATATTACAGCTTCTACAGCGATTTTTCCCTTTCCTCCTATACGGCCTCAGCACCTCAGATAAAAAATATGCTGGTGTTCGTGCCTCAAAGGGATTTTATTTTCGGCTCGGGCTTTTTATATGCGGACAGCGACATAAAAAACACCCGCTGGTACAAGGCTGCGGCAGGGTCTCCCTCCACGATATTCTGGGATGTGATAGAATATCCCGGAGACGGAAAATATTACCTTGCCTGCTGTAAGGCGGTGTCATATAATTCCAGGGTAACAGGAGTCGCCTGCGCCCTCATTTCGGATGTGTGGATAAGCAGGATAACCCCGAACGACCCTGTGCGCACGGTGCTTTCGGTGGATAAGGGAACAGTCTATTTCAGCAACTGCGATAACATTTCCCCGGGCGACACCATAAACCCCGTCAGCGATTTTCTGACCTCCAGCATTCAGAAAACCTACGATCAGGGCTTTTTTAATACCAAGGGCTACAGCGTTCTGAACAATTTCTATTCGGGAAACAGCTTTCAGATAATCCTGCTGCTGCCCGATTCCTATGTTAATTCCGACCTTAACCGCCTGTCGGTGGTCTACGGGGGATACTGTGCGCTGATGATTATTCTGTCCATGCTGATAATTATTCTTTTCACAAGTATGTTTTCCCGAAGAATACGGCTGCTTAGCAATAAAATGCACCTGGTGGCAAAGGGCAATTTTGATGTGGATATCACCGATGACGGCAATGATGAGATCTCCGATCTGTATTCGGATCTCAGGCAGATGATCGGGGATATGCAGCGGCTTATCAAAGAAAGCTATCGGGCAAGGCTGGAGAGAGAGGCATTCAAATTCAACCAAATGGAGGCGGAATTCAAAGCCCTTGCCAGTCAGATAAACCCCCATTTTCTCTACAACACCCTTGAGACCATACGCATGAAAGCCTATTGCAACAACGACAAGGAAACTGCGGGACTTGTAAAAAAGCTGGGAAAATTTATGCGGCGGTGTCTGGAATTCAAGGACACGGAGGTAACGCTCCGCTCGGAGCTGGAATTTACAAGCAGCTATCTGGAGCTCCAGGCGGCAAGATTCGGCGACAGGGTCTCCTATAACATTTATTCGGAAATAAACAAGGACTGGCTCATACTCCCTCTGCTGATACAGCCCATAGTGGAAAATGCCTTTGTTCACGGTATCGAGAGCAGCAAGTCAAACGGCAGGATAGACATAAAGGCCTATTACAGCGGCGAATTTGTTTTTGTGGACGTGCGGGACAACGGCAGCGGTATGACCCCGGAAAAGCTCCGTGAACTGGAAAGAAAGCTTGAAATAAGCGACACTTCCTCGGGAAAGAGCATAGGTCTTACCAATGTCCATAAAAGAATACGGCTTTATTACGGCGATGAATACGGCATGAGCGTGCAAAGCACCGAGGGTACAGGGACTACCATACGCATAAAGCTCCCCCGTGAGCACGCTATCAAGCAGCCGCCGAAGATCAAGGTGGAGTGACAGGAGGCAGGAAGCAGGAACAAACACCCCTTAATATTCGGATTTTATTTATAAATATTCCCCGTCCTTTTGACAGACGGGGAATATTTTTTTACGGTTTTTTCCGTTTAGTTCCCACAAGGAAGCCTCCCGCAGCTGCGGCAGCGCACAGAGCGAGAACTATCGGCAGCAGAAAATTCGGCTTTTCGTTCTCGTCGGAGGTGGGCGGTTCGGGGATATTCGAGATAGCCAGGACCATTTCGGAAGCTTCCTCCATAGCCTCGGTGGTAACGTAAATCATTTCGTCACGCTGCGTTTCGGCTGCGTCGGCTTTCTCGGAATATGTACTGCTGTCGGACAGAGCCGTTTCCGAAGAAACAGTTTCTGAGGAAACAATTTCTGCCGAAGTGCTTGTTTCGGAAATTGATGTGACCGTTGCGGACACCGCAGCGGCTGCCTCGCCCTCAATGTCGGATAGATCGACCCAGCTATTGAAGCCGTATCCGAGAAATACCCATTCGGTTTCGCTTTCGTCAACATAAGTGTACTCTGCCGTATTCTCTATTGTAAAGACATAGCCTTCGGGAAACCAATTTTTTGGGGTACGTATACTTCTTATCTCTCCCGAACCCGGATATGTCCAGAGAACCACTTGCTTTTCGGGCACATAATCATTCAGCTGACCTTTATAATCGGTAAGTTCATTCTTATGCTCCTCTTCAAATGAGATATAATCGTAAACAAGCTCAACATTTTCCGTTTTGTACCAGCCGGTTTTTCCCGTGTCGTCCCAGTTGTAGTCATAAGCCCAGCGCACTCCCTCGCTGTCGGTATAAAAGGTATTGGAGCGCAGAACATCACCCTTTTGGACGTACCGAACAGCCTGATCGTCCAAGGGACTCAGATATATATCAAAATCCGTCAATGCGCTGTAGCCTCTTACATTATTTTCAATCTCGCATTCACTGTAGTGCTTGGCGTAAAAATCCGAGTTTTCGCCGTAAGGTTCCATAATAATGTCTGCACATACACTTGTCCCGCAAAGCATTACCGTACAGGAAACCAATATCCCGGTAATGAATTTTAACAATTTTGTCCTCTTCATTCATCTGTCCTCTCTTTTTTGATTTTCTTTGCAGCCATAAGCCCCGCCGCAAGAACAGCAGAAAGCCCCAACGGCAGAGCATGTGCCGATACATCGGCTGCACTCCTGTTATTTGCCGATACCTCAACAGTCGAAGCCCCTGCCTCTATATCCTCAAATATGGTGTCCCCCAGTTCCTCATCATTATTTGTATTATTATTTACATTGGCAGCAGGAACACCGCTGCGCAGGTCTGCCTCGGGGTTCGGAACATATACCCAACCGCTTGGCAGAAAATCGAGATACACCCATTCGCTGCCGCTGCCGTCCCTGTAAACATAAGCCGCACGCTCGCCCAGATTCTGAACATCTCCGTTGGTGAACCATTCATCTCCCGCACGGCAGATATTCTCCGCCTCTCCCGAACCCGGGTATGTCCACAGATAAAGATATTCCTTGGGAGAAAAGCTGTCCAACTGCCCCGCATAAGGAGTAAGCTCGTTCTGGTGCTCCTCGGTGAATGCAATGCTGTCGTAAACAAGGGTAACATTTTCCATTCTGAACCAGCCGCCAAGACCTGTTTCCGAATAAGCATATCCCCAAACAGCGCCATCGGGGGCAACATAGGAAACATTTGTGGAAATGACCTCGCCCGTGCTTACCCGTCTTACGCTTGTCTGGTCAATAGGACTTGCAAAAACATCGAAATCAACGGCAGCCCTGAACCTTCTGTAATCGTGAAGCTCGCACTGGCTTTCGTAAAGCTCGTAAAAGCCGTCCTGAGGGGGCGTAAGAACATCATCATCCGCCCATACCACTGTTCCTGCCGCCGCAACCGTGCAGCAAGCCAGAACCGCCGAAATAATTGCTTTGATTCTTTTTCTTTTCATAATAGATTCCTCATTTCTTTTTATTCTTTTTTATTGTTATGACCGTGACGATTATCACAGCCGCAATAAGCAGTATCAAAGGCAGATTTTGCCTTATCTCGTAGACCGCAATTGCAAACGGGTCAAAAACCACGTCCGCATAGATCACATACATCAGTCTGTCCATTTAAATCCCCACTTTCACCTTTTTCCTTTGACAATCTTCGCAATGACCGCCGCCGCTATAACAACGCCGCATATGATAAGCGCAGGCATAGCCCACCCGGGCAGCTCGGTGGAATTCACATTGATAACAGGCTGTTCAACGATCACATCGTAAAATTTTCCCATATAATCCATAAAAATCCCTCCTTTCACTGCCTAAAACAGTTACTGCTTACAGAAGCAGCCCTATAAAATATGAAAAGCAATTAGCGCCTATAGAAAACAGCAGAGGTTTTTTAATATCCGTGCAGGTCTTGTAAATCCGCCATTCGGTTATCACAGCGGCAATTTCAAGCATTGCCGTAATTATTATCATAGCCGCACCGTGGAGCATAAGCCCGTATTTGCAAAAATAGTAAATGCTTGTGACAAGCGGATTCGTAAGGATATTGCAAAGGATATTCACTTTCAGCCCCGTCCCCCGAATACCCGCTAAAAGAGCAAATAACAGCTCCAGCAAAATTGTCAGCCCCAAGGAAATTCCCATTGCAGCGATTATTTTTACAGTCATTCGGTCCCCCTTAAAAATCGGTTCTGCGTGTTTATAAAACACTTGCCGTCATTGACATTTTTTTGCCTCATTATCCATTAATTTCCAGCCCCCGAACAGCAGCGCCCCCGACAAAACGCAAAGCGCCGCCATAACTCCGCCGCTTATCCTCAGTCTCCCGTTCAGATACATGGGAATATATCCGAGAAACAGCCCGAATGTAAGCAGTCCGAAGGAAAATCCCCTTTTTCCTTTCATAATATCCGCTGCCGCTCTCAAAGTTATGGGCATGGTCATATTGAAAAGGAACACCGCAAGTGATCCCACTATCATATTCCCCGAAAATATGTACAGCAGCGCCGCAGCCCCCATGGAGACTGCCGAGGCAGGCTTTTTTCCGAAAATGTCCGATAAATATCCTCCCGCAGCCTTGCCCGAAGCCGTGGCAAACACCGCCGCCAAAGCCGCCGCACCTGCCGTTTTCCATGGCAGGCTTACCGCAAATCCCCCGAAGCTGCGGATAACGACCACCGCAGTAAACATTCCCGCCGCCCAAATCAACGCCTGCGGCATTTTCCCGGGCGCATTTTCATGCATATTTGCAGGTGCATTTTCAGGCACTTCCGCCGCCGCACCGAGAGGATTTTCAAGCCGCAGTCCCCCGGGCAGCAGCAGGAAAACCGCCGCCCATATTATCATTACCGCCATGACCCCCGTGGTCGAAAACTCCGCTCCTTTTCCCCAGACCGTCCCCAGATAAAGTCCTATAGCCCCCGGGGAAACGAACACTCCCAGCGTCCCCGAATTCTCGTATTCGTCCAGCACATACACCCCGCCCCCCAAATGGAACAGGGAATTTCCCACTCCAAGAACCACTGCCGTCATAAGATTTGTCCCCGACAGCATGGACAGCGGAAACGCCGCCACGATAAGCAGGCAGCCGAGCGCCGCCGCCAAATGTCCCTTTCCGAACCTGTCAAGCAGCAATCCTATGGGCATTTGCAGGGCAAAGGCGCAGAAATTATAGTAAAGCAGAAGCTCCCCCCGTCCGTCATAAACCGAGCGGAATATCAAAAAAGCGCAAGCCAGATCCACAAAAAAATGCCCTGCGGAATATGCGGCGGTCATAATGTGTTTTTTCATTTTACAAGCTCCCGAATTTTATTATTATTTGGATCATCATTTTTTGCATTGCGTTATAAGCACATAACTTCCCTAAATAATAAAACAAATCAAACCCTTAAAATGTTTCGTTTGCCAAGAAAAATTGTTGGAATAGACAATCAAGCATTTTATATTTTAGTCAAAATGCCACATTGAGCCTCTGCCATGCCCCATCATAAAGTTATTGCCGATGACCTTGGAAATATATTCCTTTGCATAACGCACCGCTTCGGGAATATCCTTCTCTTCAGCCAGTCCGCAGGCAATGGCAGAAGAAAGAGTGCAGCCCGTGCCGTGAGTGTTGGGATTTTGAATTCGGGGAGATGTAAAGGTGTAAAGCTTGTCCTTACAGCGGAAAATGTCCGCAGCCTCCTCCCCCCGCAGATGTCCCCCCTTTATCAGCACAGCCCCGGGGGTCATTCCCGACAGTATCTCCGCGGCTCTTTCCATATCCGATATGCTGCCTATATGCATATTGCAAAGCCGCTCCGCCTCGGGAATATTGGGAGTTATCACTGCCGCCAAGGGTAAAAGCCTGTTTATAAAAGCATTCAGCCCCTCATTTGACAGCAGTTCCTTTCCGCTTGTGGACATTATTACCGTGTCGCAGACTATATTTTTTGCATTATAAAATCTCAGTCTGTCAGCAATTATTTCCGCATTTTCCGAATTTGCAAGCATTCCTATTTTAACGCTGTCCGGAGTGATATCCTCAAAAACCGCGTCAAGCTGCCCCCTCATCATATTCGGGGAAACCGCCTCGGAAAGAGTAACGCCCAGCGTATTCTGCGCGGTCACAGCAGTGACGGCGGTCATTGCATAATGCCCCAAAGCGGAAATGGTCTTGATATCCGCCTGAATCCCCGCACCTCCGATAGAATCCGACCCGGCGACCGACAAAACCGCTTTAACATTCCTCTTCATTCAAGCGCCTCATTCCCTTACAATATCCCGGGATATTTCATACAGAGTCCTTGCCTCCGCCTCCGTTTCTTCAAGGGAGCTTTTCCCGAAGATCGCCGATACAACAGCGATACCGCATATTCCCGAGCCTTTGAGCAGCCCTGCGTTTTCCGCATTTATACCGCCTATGGCAAACACGGGAATACTTACCGCAGCGCAGATCTCACGGAGAGTTTCCATACTCATGGGAACAGCATTTTCCTTTGTCCTCGACCCGAAAACCGCACCGCAGCCAAAATAATCCGCTCCCGCCCTTTCAGCCGACAGAGCCTGTTCCACGGTTTTGGCAGTAACGCCGATTATGGCATTTTCCCCTAAAATTTCTCTCGCTCTTTCGGGTCTGCCGTCCGACTGCCCCAAGTGGACGCCGTCCGCTCCCGATTTAAGGGCAGCGT
Organism: uncultured Ruminococcus sp.; assembly: GCA_947174365.1. Lineage (GTDB taxonomy): Bacteria > Bacillota > Clostridia > Oscillospirales > Ruminococcaceae > Huintestinicola. The sequence goes on from CAMWIR010000013.1 coordinate 21,939, forward strand.
CCACGCTGTCGTTGATTATTAAGGGAATGCCAAGCTCTTTCGTGACTTTAAGCAGGGATTTTGCCTTGCCCACATAGTCATCTTCGCTAATACTTTTTTCACGCAGCTGGAGCATTCCCACGCCACCCCTTACAGCCGCCCGCACAGCCTCTTCAAGAGACAGAGGACAGCCCGCTGTGCCGCTTGTTATGCCGTAAAGCCTTATATTTCGTATATCCATATTGACCGCCCCGATATTATTTTTCCGTGCAGAATTTTACCTCTTTGCCCTCTAATATCATATTGGTGGTACGCACTGCGCACATTTTTCCGCACATGGAGCAGGTGTGACGGTCGGAAGGAGGAGTGCTTTCAAAATATTCCCTCGCCTTTTCACCGTCGGCGGCAATTTCGAACATTTTCTCCCAGTCCACCGCATGGCGAGCCGCAGCCATTTCATCGTCCCTGTCGCGGGCGTGGGGAACTCCCTTTGCAATGTCCGCCGCATGAGCCGCTATCTTGCCTGCCATGATCCCCTCCTTAACATCGGAAATATCGGGCAGCCTCAAATGCTCCGCAGGAGTGACATAGCAGAGAAAATCCGCACCGTTTGCCGCCGCTATAGCCCCACCGATCGCACTTGTTATATGGTCATACCCGGGGAAAATGTCCGTAACAAGAGGCCCCAACACATAAAAAGGCGCATTGTGGCAAAGCCGCTTCTGTAAGGTCATATTTGCTGCTATCTCATTCATCGCCATATGCCCCGGTCCCTCCACCATTACCTGTACATTCTTTTCCCAGGCTCGTTTTGTAAGATTTCCAAGCTCAATAAGCTCGCTGATCTGTCCTGCGTCGGTTGCATCGGAAATGCACCCGGGGCGCAGAGCGTCCCCAAGGCTTATCGTAACATCATACTCCCGCAGTATCTCCAGAACCTCTTCATAATGCTCGTAAAACGGGTTCTCATTCCCCGTCATCTCCATCCATGCAAATAGCAGCGAACCTCCTCGGGAAACAATGTTCATCTTCCTCCCCTGCCGCCTGAACGCTTCTACGGCACGCCTGTTTATCCCCGCATGAATCGTCATAAAGTCCACACCTTCCTCGGCGTGCGCCCGAACCACTTTAAGAAAATCCTCGGCGGTAATGTCAAGCAAGTCCTTTTCAAGATACCCGATAGCGTCATACATGGGCACAGTGCCTATCATAGCAGGGGACATTTCTATAAGCTTTTTTCGGAAAATATTTGTCTTGCCGCAGTTGCTAAGGTCCATTATAGCCTCCGCCCCGTATTTCAGCGAAAGCTTCACCTTTTCCATTTCCCTGTCGTAATCATGGCAGTCCCCCGAAACCCCCAAATTCACATTAATTTTAGTCCGCAGCCCCTCGCCGATACCCTCGGGGGAAAGGGACGTGTGATTTACATTTGCGGGAATGGCTATAACGCCCCTGCCCACTTTTTCTCTGATTTCCTCGGGAGATCTATACTCCTTTTGGGCAACCTTTTCCATTTCGGGAGTGATTATTCCCTTTTTTGCCGCCTCCATTTGGGTCTTATATTCTCTCATATAATCATTCCTTTCAGAAATTCGTAAAAATATCTCTCTGCTTATTTTAAATTCAGTTTATTTTTAATTCGCAGGCTCGCTTCAATATGCATTATCCAGTGCCGTGAAAAGGGCATTTGTATAAGTCCCCTCACGTCCTTGCCGCACCAATAATCTATCAGCCAAGCGGCATTTTCTTCCTCACTGACAACATTCAGCAAGGTTAGGCGTTCCCTGTCCGAAACATTCATTTTTCTTTTCGTTTCATTAAAGGAAAGAGACTTTAACATATCGTCCGTGCTTTTCTTCACAGCTCGGACATAGGAATATAATCCGTCCAAATCCAGTTTTCCTGAAAACTCTGCAATTTGCTCCCCTGCAAGCTCGTTTCCCGTTGTGACTATGGGAGAACCTGTGCGCTCCCCGTAATTCTCCGCAAAGAAAACCTGCTCGTCCCCCTTAATAAGTGTGTGTGCGCATATATCTTCAATGCGGAAAATATGCCATATTGAATAAGCAATTGTTTTGCTGTGAAAGCCCTTTGCATTAATAAAAGGGATAGCGTTAAACTGCTCCCGTGTAAGCTCCGCTTTGAAGCTTTGCAGCTCTGCGGCTAACATTTCACGCAGTCCCAAAAGAGTTTTTATGCCCTCATAAAAGGTATCCTCTTTTTTTATAAGTCCCTGCATATTTTTATTAATTTCCGACCACTCTTTATTCATTCTCTGCTCCCTTTAAAAATATTATATTCCCGAAACAGCGCTGCAAAGTTCGCCCCAGCTGTTAATGTGCATATACTCCGATTCAAAAACAAACCCGCGGTTAAATCTCAGAAAAGGATTTTCCACCAATGTTTCTTCATAAAGCACAGGGAATATCCCCGCATAATGCGCCCCCATAACGTCCGCATTTGCCACATCGCCGCAGTGCCAAGCCCTGTCCGCCGTAATATCCGCACGGTTAAGAGCCGCCTCAAAAAGCCTTTTGTCGGGCTTTCGTACCATGTAATCGGCAGAGGATATCACAAATTCAAAAGCGCCCTCACCGAATATCCCCTCCAATTGTGCAAGCAAAGCCCCCTCGGAAAATCGGTTGTTGGTAATGACCGCAAGCCTTATTCCCATATCCCGCAAACGGTCTGTCATTTCCACCGCCCCCGGCATGGGAACGACCGGGCGGGCAGCATTCAGAAAAACCTTTTCCTGCTCAAAAGGGGGAATATCAAGAACTACACCGGCACTGTCCAGAAGCAGCTTTAATGAAGCGGCAAAGGGAATATCATAGTCAAAAGAATCGGTAACAACGTCCACATCATGGAATATCCTTTCCGCACGCCTTATCAGCTCATCAAGGGTGCAGCCGCCTTTTACCCTATGTTCCCAAAGAGCGGCAAAGCCGTTGTTCCGATTTTTTTCCGGGGAATATGTAAGCGTGTGTCCCAAGTCAAAAAAAATCATTTCGGGTCTTTTCATACTGCCGACTCCTTTTTGTCTCATTGATCATATTTTCAGCCAAATTTTTCGGAAATAAAGTTTTCATATCGGTCAACAAATCCCACAAATCCGCCGAAAAGATTTTCGTCCTCTTCTTCATTGTATATCTCATCTTCCCTGCGGTATTTCCCCACCGAACAAAGGACAGAATTTGGCAAAGCCCTATCAAGCTCTTCACCCAAACATTCCGGGTGAAAATCGTCGGGACAGGTGCATATTAAAACGGGAATGTTCAATGCCCCAAGCTCATCATCGCTCATATGCGCCCTGTAAAAATTCGGTGCGCCCATCCATTCCCCCCACCTGCGCATTATCCGTGCAAAATCACTTCCGCTTATTTCAAGTATCTTTTCCCTGTCCTTGCGGCACAGCTCTGCAAGCCAGCGGGAAATATTTTTAAATCTCCCCTCGGGCGGGTTTTCCGAATATTTCACCGCATTTTCCATGGAAATTTCCGCAGCAGCGGCAATATCAAAATACCTTGCCTTGACTATCTCCGGTTCAAGCCCAATGGTAGTATCGGCAGGGCGGTACATGGCAAGACTTTTCACCCTGTCGGGATAAATCCTCGCAAACAGCAGACCCATTTCGCCTCCCCCGGAGCAGCCCGCTATATGCACGCTCTTTTCCCCCAGCTTGTCCAGAAGTCTCTTTATATATTCGCAGGCAAGGTGATATTCACTCTGAGCGTCCTTTATTACCACACCCGACTGCCCGCAGTTAGGCCCGTCCCAGATAATGACCCTGTGATTTTTCGATATCCTCCCCGCAAAATAATACGCCCCCGGATTTATTCCCCCAAGCACTGATTGCAGGTACAGCACCGTTTCGCCCTTTCCGTAAGCCTCATAATAAATATTCGTATCGCAGGCATTTCTCATGGGACTCATATCAGACACACCTTTCAAAAGTTCGGAATTATAACCCCTGTCATTTATATATCCTATAAACCCAACGCCAACAGCGCCTTACAAATCCCGAAATTATCAAAGCAATACACCACACATGAACAGGCTCTGCCCTCCATGAATTGAACATGATAATATAAATAAACAAAAACAGCAGCAGTAAATACAAAGCAAGCCACCTTGCCAAAGCCCCAACCATGCATTTAAAATCCGAAGCCTCAGCCTTTTTCCCGCTTGAAACTGTTCTGACGATCTTTGAAACATTCCACGAAGCTTCTGTCGCAACTGCTATTATCCCCAAAAAGGCCAAAACATAACCGACCACAAAGCATCACACCTTATCTTATGTCAAAAAAGGCAAAAAGCCTGTACCGTAAAAAGAACAGCACAGGCAAAATCATCACCGACCATGCTCCCTTCCACGGAATTACCCGACAGGTTCAAAGGGTACGTCTCAGCCGCCCTGTTTCATAGGCAGCGCCCCTGCATTGATATTTTCATTATAAAATTTCAGATATTCCCCCCGCTCAAGGCTTCCGAGCGGAGGAAATACCACCTTAAAAAACGTCAGCTTAAATATTCATCAATAGCCTGTGCCGCAGATTTGCCCGCACCCATGGCAAGAATGACCGTAGCCGCACCCGTAACAGCGTCGCCGCCGGCATATACGCCCTCACGGGAGGTAAGCCCGCTGTCGTCCTTTACCACAATGCAGCCGTGTCTGTTTGTCTCCAGACCCTCCGTTGTGTTTCTGATAAGAGGATTGGGGGAAGTTCCTATAGCCATTACCACGCAGTCAACGTCGATAACGTGCTCCGAACCCTCCTTGACAATAGGTCTGCGCCGTCCCGATTCATCGGGCTCGCCCAGCTCCATGGAAACGCACTTGATACCGCTTACAAAATGCTCCTCGTCCCCCAGAATCTCCGTGGGATTGGTCAGCATTTTGAAAACAATGCCCTCTTCCTTAGCGTGCTCCACTTCCTCTGCCCTCGCAGGCAGCTCGCTCTCGCTGCGGCGATATACTATGTAAACTTCCTCCGCTCCAAGCCTTAAAGCACACCTTGCAGCGTCCATGGCAACGTTTCCGCCGCCCACAACAGCAACCCTCTTGTTCTCCTTAACGGGAGTGTCGCTGTCGCCCTTGTAAGCTTTCATCAGATTAACTCTCGTCAAGAACTCGTTAGCCGAGTAAACGCCTTTAAGGTTCTCACCGGGAATGTTCATAAATCTGGGCAAACCCGCTCCCGAGCCGATAAATATTGCCTTGAAGCCCTCTTCAAAAAGCTCGTCTACAGTGACAGTCTTGCCCACGATAATATTTGTCTCGACCTTAACGCCTATATCTTTAAGCCCGTCTATCTCCTTCTGCACAATGCTCTTGGGAAGCCTGAATTCGGGGATTCCGTAAACAAGCACGCCTCCCGCAAGGTGCAGCGCCTCAAATACCGTTACCTCATAGCCCTTCTTGGCAAGGTCTCCCGCACAGGTAAGCCCCGCAGGTCCCGCGCCTATTACAGCAACCTTTTTGCCGTTTGCCTCGGGCTTTTCGGGAGAACCGGTGAAATTCTGATTATGATAATCCGCAGCAAATCTCTCCAGACGGCCGATAGCCACAGGCTCGCCTTTCTTACCCCTTATGCACACACCCTCGCACTGGGTCTCCTGGGGGCAGACTCTTCCGCACACCGCAGGCAGCGAGCTGGACTTTGCAATTACGCCGTAAGCCTCTTCAAACTCGCCGTCGGCTATTTTCTTTATAAACCCGGGAATGTCAATATTAACGGGACACCCGGAAACACAGGGCATATTCTTGCACCCAAGGCATCTCTTAGCCTCGTCCACAGCCATTTCGGCAGTATAACCGAGAGCAACCTCTTTGAAGTTGCTTCTTCTTTCCCCTGCCTCCTGGGAGGGCATAGGATTTTTCACAAGCGACATATTAGGCATATCACTTTACCTCCTTGTAAAGATTGCAGGCTTCCTCGTGCTTCGACCGCTCAAAGGGCTTGTACATGGACGAGCGCACCATAGCCTCGTCAAAGTCCACCAGATGCCCGTCAAATTCGGGGCCGTCCACACAGGCAAATTTTGTCTCGCCGCCGACGGTAAGTCTGCATCCGCCGCACATTCCTGTGCCGTCTATCATAATGGGGTTCATGGAAACCACCGTCTTAATGCCGTATTCCTTTGTAACTCCCGCCACGAATTTCATCATTATCAGCGGCCCTATGGCAATTACCTCGTCATACTTTTCACCGCTGTCGATAAGATCTTTAAGAGCGTTTGTAACAAGCCCCTTAGTGCCGTAAGAGCCGTCGTCGGTCATCATGCAAAGCTTGTCCGAGCAAGCCTTGAACTCATCTTCAAGAATGACCAGATCTTTGTTTCTGAAACCGACTATGGAATGCACCTCGCACCCTGTCTCATGCAGCTTCTTTGCCACAGGATATGCAATGGCGCAGCCCACGCCGCCGCCTACCACAGCAACTTTTTTCAGACCCTCCGTGTGAGTGGGTCTGCCGAGAGGCCCCGCAAAATCCTGCAAGCAGTCCCCCTCATTCATGTGGTTCAGCTTCTCCGTAGTAGCCCCCACGATCTGGAAAATAATTGTGATTATCCCCTTTTCCCTGTCATAGTCGGCAATAGTGAGAGGAATACGTTCGCCCATTTCGTCCGTTCTCAGGATGATGAACTGACCCGGCTCGGCTTTTTTTGCCACCGCAGGAGCTTCGATATCCATCAGCGTAACAGTGGGATTTAAAGCTTTTTTTCTCAAAATCTTGTACATTTGTACACTTCCCTTTTTTCATATTTTGTCCGAAGAAACATTTCCCGAAAATGGCTTTCAAAGCGATCAAAAAATTCCATCCGAAAATATTTCTCAATATAATATCATTATACCACAATTAAAGAAATTTTTAAAATGCAAAATTTTATATGTACCATATATTTTTTTACATACAGTTTTTACATTTCTTCCTCACCTGTCCCCGAATGTTTCTTCTTATAGCTCAGCGGACTTATCCCAACATATTTCTTAAATTTGTTATGGAAATAATTTATGTTGGTGTACCCCACCATTTCCGCAACCTCGTAAACCTTGTATTCCTCGCAGGCAAGCAGCCTCTTTGCCTCTGTGATACGTATCTCATCAAGGTAATTGTTGAAATTCTCACCCGTATACCTGTGAAAGACCTTGCCGAGATATGCACTGTTGTAGCCGAATATCCCCGCCAGCTGCTCCAGCCGCAGTTCTCTGCTGTAGTTCGCCCTGATGTACTGGACCACCCTCTCCATGTTGCTTTTGGTGGTTTTCCCGAAGCAGTCATCGGAAACACTTCCCAGCATTTCCTCCACCGCCTTTGTCATGTCGTAAAGACTGCCGCTGTTTTCCAAGCCCGCTATAAATTCATCGGTGATAAGGTTCTCGGGCTTCTTGTCCGCAGCGCTCCGCGAAAGCTTTGAACGGATCTCCATGACCATGGTAATGCAGCTGATCTTTGCCCGTTCCGGAGTATTCCCCGCATACATCTGGGATTTCATAAAATCTCTCATGGCAGCGGCAATTTTCTCCTTGTCGTTTATCTCCATAAAAGCGCAGACGCTCGCTGCAATATCGCTGCTTTCAATAGGAACATCACTTGTCATTTCGGGAGTAACAAGCCCTAAATGCCTGTATATGAATATGCTCCTGCATATCCCCTCGGCAAAGCTGTAGGATTCCTTTATCTTATCGGGCGTGGGCACATAACCTCCGCAGGCTATGAACACTCCCGGGCAGTTTTTTGCGATCTTTTCCAGAAGCTCCTTTATCTCAGCCCTTGCCCACCCCTTGAAAAGCACCGCCGTGATACCGCTCATATCCACCGTAACAATATCCGCATTGGAAACGCTGCCGAAAAAGTCCCGTATCTTCCCATACAGCGCCCACTGCTCCTCCCTCGGCGAATTCATATCACCGCAGCATATCACCGCAGCGCAGTAAGCGGAAAATTCATATTTTCTAGTCATAGCGGAGGCTATCTCGGAGTCCCCCGCAAACAGCCCCTTTACCAGCTGTTCGTTAAGATATTCCCTGCCTATCTCCTGCTTGTAGCGGCGGTCACGTTCACGGTTTATCTTCTCCCCCGCCGTCTTTATCGCCTCAATAAGCTCATCCTCGTCCACAGGCTTTAAAATAAAGTTTTCCACTCCCAGCGCAATGGCAGTCTTGGCATAGGAAAAATCCGAGTACCCCGAAAGTATCAGCACTTTCCCCTTAAAACCCATAGCCTTGGCGGCCTCTGTCATTTCAATACCCGTCTTGCCGGGCATTTTAATATCCGCAATAACAATATCGGGGGATAACGTCATGATCTTGGAAAGCCCCTCGTCCCCGTCGTCGGCCTCATCGACCACCTCGCAGCCCAGCTCGTCCCAGGGTATCATCATCTTTATCCCCTGCCGTACATTAGGCTCATCATCCACAAGCAAAACCTTAAACATAACTCCACAACATCCCCTGCTCATATAAATTTTCCGTACAATATATTTTATTCACAAGCCGCCTGTCCAAATTCCCGGGCAGCCTTTTGTCATACCGAACCGTCATCTATCCCAAGCAATTTTTAAGGTACTTCCCCGTGTAGCTTTTCCTGCACTTAGCCACCTTTTCGGGCGTGCCGCAGACGACCACATTTCCGCCTCCGTCGCCTCCTTCGGGACCCAGATCAATAATATAGTCCGCCGACTTTATCACATCAAGATTGTGCTCGATAACAAGCACCGTGTTCCCCCCGTCGCAAAGCCGCTGCAATACCTCCAGCAGTTTGTGAACGTCAGCCGTGTGCAGACCCGTGGTAGGCTCGTCAAGAATGTATATGGTCCTGCCCGTGGAGCGCTTGGAAAGCTCGGTGGCAAGCTTGACCCTCTGTGCTTCGCCTCCTGAAAGAGTTGTCGCAGGCTGCCCTATCTTAATGTACCCGAGGCCCACTTCTTTAAGAGTCAGCAGCTTGCGGTGTATCTTCGGCATATTGGAGAAAAACTCCACTCCCTCATCCACCGTCATTTCCAGCACATCATAAATGCTCTTTCCCTTGTACTTTACCTCCAGAGTCTCACGGTTATACCGCCGCCCCTTGCATACCTCGCAGGGCACAAACACATCGGGTAAAAAATGCATTTCTATCTTGATTATCCCGTCCCCCTCGCAGGCCTCGCACCGTCCGCCCTTAACGTTAAAGGAAAATCTCCCCGAGCCATAGCCCCTTGTCTTTGCGTCATTGGTCTGAGCGAAAAGATCACGGATGTCGTTGAATACCCCCGTGTATGTGGCAGGGTTCGACCGCGGCGTCCTGCCTATGGGAGACTGGTCAATGTCAATAACCTTGTCCAGCGCCTCCACGCCCTCCATCTCATCAAAATCCCCGGGACGTGTCCTTGCCCTGTTAAGCTTTGCCGCCAGATATTTGTAAATTATCTGATTTACAAGGGAGGATTTTCCCGACCCCGAAACTCCCGTAACGCAGGTAAACGTCCCCAAAGGAATCGAAACCTCTATCCCCTTTAAATTATTTTCTCTGCACCCCTTTACCGTAAGTACATTCCCGTTGCCCTCGCGCCGCTTTTCGGGCACAGGCACTTTAAGCCTGCCGCTCAGATACGCCCCCGTAATTGAGCGCTCGCATTCCATTATCTCCTTCGCCGTGCCCGTGCAGATAATTTCACCGCCTCTGACGCCCGCATAAGGCCCTATATCCACAATAAAATCCGCCGCCCTCATGGTGTCCTCGTCATGCTCCACCACAATAAGCGTGTTTCCAAGGTCTCTGAGCCGTTTAAGAGTCGCAATAAGCTTGTCATTATCTCTCTGATGCAGCCCTATGGACGGTTCATCAAGAATGTACAGCACACCCACCAAAGACGAGCCTATCTGAGTTGCCAGCCTTATTCTCTGGGATTCTCCGCCCGATAAAGTCCCCGCCGTCCTCGAAAGCGTAAGATATTCAAGCCCCACACTGCTTAAAAATCCCAGCCGTTCATTTATCTCCTTGACTATCCTCTCCGCAATAAAATTCTCCCTCTCCGTAAGGGTGAGATTTTTAAAAAATTCAAGACACGCCGTCACCGACATTTCCGTGACCTGCGCAATGCTCTTCCCCCCCACCGTTACCCCCAGTATCTCGGGGCGCAGCCTCCTGCCGTGGCATTCGGGACATTCTTCCTCGGTCATATACTGCTCAATATCCGCCTTGCTCCATTCGGAAGAGCTTTCATTATAACGGCGGTTCATGTTATTGATAACCCCCTCAAAGGGCTGTGTGTAAGTGCCGCCGCCGTAGGATGTGGAGCGGTGAAGAGTGAGCTTTATGTCCCCCGTGCCGTAAAGAATAGCGTTCACCGCCTCCTCCGACCAGTTAGTCAAAGGTTCGTCAACGGAATGCCCGTAGTGATTGGCAATCCCCTTGAAATACATCATGGCGATCGACCCGGGGTCCGTTGTGCTCCAGCCGCTTGCCTTTACCGCTCCCTGCTTTATGGAAAGCTCGGGATTCGGGATTATAAGCTCTGGACTTATCTTCTTGAAAACCCCCAGCCCCGTGCACTTGGGGCAAGCGCCGTAAGGGTTGTTGAACGAAAACATTCTCGGAGACAGCTCCTCCATGGAAACTCCATGCTCGGGGCAAGCGAAATTCTGCGAAAAGAGCATTTCCTCTCCCCCGATAATGTCACAGATAACAGTTCCCCCCGAAATCCCCGAAGCCGTCTCAATGCTGTCCGCCAGTCTTGTCGCCATATCCTCTTTAACAGTAAGCCTGTCCACCACTATCTCAATGGAATGCTTCTTGTTCTTTTCAAGCTTTATCTCCTCGTCCAGATCGTAAACTATCCCGTCTGCACGCACACGGACATAGCCCATCTTCTTAGCCCGCTCCAGCTCCTTCACGTGTTCCCCTTTTCGTCCCTTTACAACGGGAGCGAGAATTTGCAGCTTGGTCTTTTCGGGCAGCGATTTGATCTTATCAACTATCTGATCCACCGTCTGCTGTCTGATCTCCCTCCCGCAGACAGGGCAGTGAGGAATACCTATCCTCGCAAAAAGCAAGCGAAAATAATCGTAGATCTCCGTTACCGTCCCCACCGTGGAGCGGGGATTTTTCGAGGTGGTTTTCTGATCTATTGAAATAGCGGGAGAAAGCCCTTCAATAAGGTCAACATCGGGCTTGTCCATCTGCCCCAGAAACATTCTCGCATAAGAGGAAAGGCTCTCCACATACCGCCTCTGACCGTCCGCATAAATGGGGTCAAAGGCAAGAGAAGATTTTCCCGACCCCGACAGTCCCGTCATAACGACAAGTTTGTCACGGGGAATTTCCACATCAACATTTTTTAAATTGTGCTCTCTCGCACCCTTGACAATAATTTTATCTATAGGCATTTTAAACTTCCTCCAAAATTTTAAACTATTTTTATACCCCAAAGAGTCTATTTTTATTTATCAATAATATCGTTTCGTCCTCAAGCTCCGTAAGATCGTTGATGTTAATATCCCATATCTGCTTATTCTCCACCCGATAATTTTTAAGATCCAAAAAATCTTCATCACCCGTTTGGTACAGCGCCGTAACTCCAACCCTGTCAATACCGCATAACAGTATCATATCAAAAATCTTGTGCCTGATTTCAAGAGCATATTTTTCGTTATTTTCCGCACGTCTTAAAAAACTTCCTATTTTCCCGACTGAATAATTTTCACTGTCTGCGGTCATATAAAATTCCCTGAAAGCGCCGTTCAGCGACATCTGTCCAATGCCCATATTAACATGAAAATCATCAAGCGTATACGCCGAAAAACCGCTTAACTCCGACGGCAAAACAGCTCTCGAAACTTTGCGTATCACAACCGAATTAGCCCTCTCGGAATTATATTTTCTTTCAATATAATCAAGACTCCCAATATCCGCCTTATCATCAAAAAAGTAAAAATGCTTGCTGCTCATTTCCTGAGCCTCCTTAAACCTCTGAAAGCTAAATGCTTATCAACATAACCGCTATCCCCAAACACACCGCCGCAAAAAAGAAGAACCCGACCACCGCCGCAGCAAAAGCATTCCTGTCAAAAACCACACCTTGCTTTTCGCAAAGCCATACCGTTACTTCCCTGTCCGAGCTGTACAGCCTGTCTTTAAGCACGATCTCGCAGGGAAAAGCATTAGGATATTCCCTGCCCTCTACCATATAACAAGCCCTGTCGAATTTAGCCTTTTTTTGACCGTCCCCCTCCGCCGTCCGCTTCTCAATGCGGCTGAAAACAGCAGACTTCTGCTTCGACCCCGCCAGCACAATAACGCACCCCACAAAGAAGATCAGCAGCAGGGTATTCACCAGTATCACCACCCCCAGTATTATCCCCGTGATAATGTTGATACTCACCCCCACCACCAGCATAGCAAGCAGTATTATCAGAAGTCCCAGAACAAATGACATTTTAAATTTCCCTCCGTCTATGTAATAAGCCGCTTATTTCATAAGCATCGCAGCAGCTCCCCCCGCCAGTCCCAGTCCCATAAGAAAAAGCACAACGCCCGCAGAAACAATAAACATCTTCCCCCCGAAGCGCTTCTCTTTTATAAAGCGGTTATCTTCCGCAGGAATGCAGAAATCCTCACGGCTGCCCTCCCTGAAAAACACCCTTATGCGCTCCCCCCGTGAGTATTTCCCGTAAAAATTTTCCGTGCACTTGTGAATGACCGTCCTCTTCTGTTCCTCAAAGCGAATCTGCAATATCATCACCCGCTGCTTCTTCCGCCCGCCGGACGCGCCCGAAACAGACTCCTTGTGCACGTCCAGTACCAGCGCATCATATTCGCCGCAGCCTATTGTCAGCTCCGCAAATTCCTCCGACATTATCTCGGGAGATTTCCTTTTACTCCCCCTTATAATGAGGATCGCCCCCGACACCATGAAAACAAGCCCTATGATTATAAAAATTATCATCATTATCATAAGGGCTGTTCCCTCCGATACTGCTCCGCACCGTCCTTGCCGCCGTAGATCTTGCAGTCCACCAGAGCGTCAATATAAGTGCCCTCGGGAGTGTATTCCTCGGAAAAAACCGTCCCGTCAATGCGAATGGCATTTAAAAGTCCGCTCTTGTCATAGGGAATAAGAAACCGCCCCCTTACCGCTCTCGTGGGCAGATTTTCCGAAATCGCTTCAAGCAGCCGCTCCAGTCCCTCGCCCTTTTTTGCGGATATCTTGACCGTAGTACCGCCCTCGGAAATATTCTCCGCTCCCGGCAGCTTGTCGCACTTGTTCAGGACATTCACCCGAGGAATACCGTCGCACCCCAGCTCTTTCAGAAGCTCATCCGTAACAATTGCCTGACTTTTTGCATTCTCATCGCTCACATCAATAACGTTAATGATAATGTCCGCATTTGCAGCCTCTTCCAGCGTGCTCTTGAACGCCTCCACCAGATTGTGGGGCAAACGCCTTATAAGCCCCACCGTGTCCGTCAATAGCACGCTCCTGCCGTCTGGCAAAAGCACCGCCCTTGAAGTGGTGTCCAGCGTGGCAAAAAGCTTGTCCTCCGCCAGAACTCCCGCGTCCGTCAAAGCATTCAGCAGCGTGGATTTTCCCGCATTGGTGTACCCCACCACCGCCGCCGTCATCACCCCGTCTTTTTTCCGCCTGCTGCGGATAAGCTCGCGTCTGCTCCGTATCTCCGTAAGTGCCTTTTCCAGATTTTCTATACGCGTCCTTATATGCCGCCTGTCGGTCTCCAGCTTTGATTCACCCGGACCCCTCGTGCCTATGCCGCCCCCCAGCCTCGACAAAGCAATGCCCTTGCCTGCCAAATGCGCCAGCCTGTACTTTTGCTGTGCCAGCTCCACCTGAATGCGCCCCTCCTTAGAA